>CAZWSK010000018.1:0-24415 GCA_964636445.1 uncultured Chloracidobacterium sp. | reverse complement strand
TCGATCCGCTCGCCGTAAGCGGCGGCCGAGCTGCCGCCGATCACGACGAGGGTCCCTTCAGTCACGGAAGCGAAGAATTTCGAGCTGACGGCCGTGACGCCGACGAAGCTCGTCAGGTCATTGACAAAAAGAATGGTGCGGCCTTTTGACGCGACAGCGTCGGCGACGATCGAGTTGATGATCGCGGCGGCCTTGTCCTTCGAGCCCGCGTTGGAAAAGAGCGTGTCGGCCTCGACCTTCAGGATCGAACGGCCCACGAGCTGCGGCGGCACATTGCCGTTCGCTATACGAAGTGCGGCCTGTTCGACGACGTTTTCCTGGACCGAACGGTCCTCGTCCACGACGACCGGCTGACGCACGCCACCTGCTGTGAGCATCTTGATAAGGCGAACTGTCTCGCTCTCAAAGCTCGCGTCCTCACGCAGTCTTCCTTCACGGCCAAGCTGCGTCAGGTCAGTGGTGTACTTCACGGTCGCGGTCGAGATAGCAGTTGACTTGGCATTGTCACCGCTAACCGCCCGGACAGCAAAGGCATTTGTAAACAAGAACGATGCGATCGCCACTATGGCAGCGAATCGCCGCATCGTTGAAAATTTGGGGTTTGGGAAGATCATCGTTTTAAACGCTCCTATTCCGGGGCAGAGAATAAACGGCATATGCCGTCGACGGCTTATTAACAATCACCGTGCCAAATGGTAAATGCAGAAATGATGAGGGTTAAGGCAATCGGGAATCTCGGCTATATCGGTCATTCGGTCACGATGACCGAAATAATCGTTCACGCTGACCGAGAGCCGGAGCGTATCTGCCCGGGTGAGTTCGCCATGTCGGTTGGTCGAATAAGATCCACGGTCGTCGCGTCTGCGCACCCCGGGGCAGAGATAAAATGCGCGAACGGTCGAGAGTCCGCGCCTATATGGAGCGTGTTGCACGACCGATTGTCCCGCAGTGTCCCACGCACACGGTGGGACAGGTTAAGTGGTGCAGGAAAAGACGTTATGGAAGCCCTCGACCTCTGTCTCGCGATTTTTGAAAAAAATCCGCTGTCCCGCTCTCCGACTGACTGTCCCGGACCTTTGGTGGGACACCTAACCGTTGGAAGGATAAGCATTTACGTCCCTGTTTTGGGCCCGTCCCTCCACTTTTTGAAAAAAATTCTGGCGACCGTTCACGGTCAAATTGTCATAGATCGATTTGTTGCAAACATAGCACATTCACTCATACAAGTCAAGATTTTCCCTGCGACCGATGCGGATATACAATGACGTGATGCGCATCTTTACGGCCAATTACGTGCTGCCCATCTCGGCCGAACCGATCGAGGATGGAGCGATCGCATTTGACGCTGATGCGATCGCTGCCGTCGGGACGCAGGACGAAGTGCTGCGCAGCTTTCCGGAAGCCGCATGCGAAGACTTTGGCGAGGCCGTCATTGTCCCCGGTCTCGTCAATTGCCATTCGCACCTTGAACTCACTGCGATGCGGGGGGCACTCGACGGTGTTGAGCATGACTTCCGGTCATGGCTGCTAAAGGTGCAGGACCTGCGCTCAGCGACGACGGACGACGACATCGTGGCTGCGGCCGTTGCGGGTGCCCGCGAGGGAGCGGCTGCGGGGGTCACCTGTTTCGGCGACATTGGGCGAATGAGCCACGCCGGGATGGCGGCATTGAAAGATGTCGGCCTGCGCGGGATCGTCTTTCAGGAAACCGAGTTCTCGCCGGACAACCGCACGGCAGACGATGACTTTCTGGCGCTCGCGACCAAATATGAGGAGTTGCGGGCAGGAGAAACCGACTTGGTAAAGGTCGGCATTTCGCCGCATTCGACCTATACGGTCAGTTCGCGGTTGTTCGAGCTGATCGCCCAATACGCGATCATCAACCGTGTTCCGCTCACGATCCACGCTGCTGAGGCCGCCGAGGAGATGGCACTGTTGACGACGGGCGAGGGCTTTTTTACGGAGGTCTTTGAAAAATATGGGGTTGAATGGCATTCGCCCCACTGCTCGCCGATCGAATATCTCGAACGTCTCGGTGTCCTCTCGGCCCGTCCGCTACTGGCGCACTGCGTGGCCGTGTCGGACACAGATATCGAACGGATCGCGGCGAACGGCGCAAGTGTCGCTCACTGCCCCAAATCCAATGCCAAATTCGGCCACGGCTGGGCACCGTTCGAAGCGATGCTCGACGCAGACATTGCCGTCGGCCTCGGCAGCGATTCGGTCGCCAGCAACAACCTCTGCGACATGCTCGAGGAGTCGCGGTTCGCGGCCCTCGCGGCCCGCAACCGGCCGGACTCAAAGCATTTCATCACCGCCAAAGACGCCCTCGAGACCGCCACCCTCGGCGGCGCCCGGTCACTCGGCCTAGATCACCTCATCGGAACTCTAGAAGTGGGCAAACAGGCAGATCTCGCGGTAGTGTCGCTAGATCATGCAGCTCAGACGCCCGTGAATGACATTTACGCGGCGTTGGTGTTTTCTTCAAATGCGAGGGATGTCGTGTGCACGGTCGTCGGCGGAAAAGTTATCGACTGTGGCCAAACGGCTATGATGCCGCGTTCTTAAGTTCCTTTAACAACTCCGCTGCCGCCCAGTCGCTCCCGGCAAACATCTTCAAAACCCTGCCTTCGGGACTGATCACGGCGGTGCGGAGGTTGTGATTGATCTGAGTTTTGTCGTTCTCGTCAACTTCGTACCGGATGCCGAAGAAGTCAGCGATCTTGCGGACCTCAGCATCTTTACCGACGGCTAGCTGCCAGACGCCGAGATCTTTTGCGTCCTTGCCCATATAGCCGAGGCCGTAGGACTTGAGTTTAGCGGGCGTGTCGTTCTCGGGGTCGAATGAGATCGACAGCAATGCGTACTTATCTCGCGCGTCCGTTTCGTCGGCGAGCACGCGGGCGACGTCGCTGAAGTTCGTCGACATCCTGATGCAGTAATCCGGGAGCGGGCAGCGGGCGTAGATGAATGTGATCGCGAGTGCCTTGCCTTTGAAATCGCTGATGGATATGCGCTTACCGTCCTGATTCGTGAGCGTAAAGTCAGGCACGGGATTGCCGATCTGAGCAAATCGCGGATCGACCGCCGGCTCCGTCTGCCCGGGCTTTGCGTGGGCGATGATACCTATGCTTTCCAGCCAGTACGGTTCCTTCGCCGTGTTATCAACGACGAGTTCGGCGCGGACCTCGGCGCCCGGCGTAAGTTCGTCCCAGACCCAATCCTCGTGGATCGGAAAATCCATTTCCATCGCCGGCATATAACCGTCGATCGCTTCGTGATCGATCTTGGCCTTCTTCGCGGCCTTATCGACGGAAATGACCTTGCCCTTCAGTGGATAGCGCTTCGCTGTTCCGCCGGCATTCGACTCGGGCATTGCACCGCAAGCCGCGATCAGAGCGCAGCCGGCCAAGAAAACAACGATACTAATTTGCCGTCGAAGCAGGGGCGTCGACCGGTCTAAGTTCTTCATCATAAAGCGTTTGGTACATCCGCAGGTTCGCCATCACGCGATACACGTAATCCTTCGTCTGTGTGAACATTATCTCGGGCACGTAGCGTGAGGGATCGTTCGAACGCGCCCGCGCGAGCCATCTCGACATATTATCCTCTCCGGCGTTATAGGCCGCAACGACCGCCTCGGTCTGGCCGGGAAATTTTCGGTAGAGGTCCGCCAGGTGTCGTGCGCCGAACGTTATCGCGATCTCAGGGTCGTAAAGGTCGGTCTGTTCAAACCCGGGTACGCCGACAGAGCGCTCGACCTCCACGGCGGTCGTCGAGACGAATTGCATCAGCCCGCGCGCACCGGCGTTAGATCGGGCCGCCGTATCGAATCTGGATTCCTGCCGCATGATCGACAGTATCAGGCGCGGATCGACGCCGTCCTTCTTCGCCGCGGCGACGACGCGACCGTGAAATGCCACCGGATAAAGCTGTCGCAGCCTGTCGCGAGGCAGGGCGTGGACCGGAACCTCGGGCGGGACCTTGTTCCAGATCGGCTCGAGCACTCGCAGCGCCAGATCGGCTCTGTTGCCTTTTATCAGAACGTCGACATCGGCCGGCAGTGCCGTCGTAGAGTCCAACACCGCGGCCGCATCCTCAAAGGCACCCGCGCGAAGAAGTGCGTCAAACGCGGGCCGCTTAACCTCCTTCGACTTGAAATTAAGGGCCTCCGCGAATTTCGCCGTTGTCTTAAAAACGGCCGCCGCCCTATCGTGCTTCTCGCCCGACGGCGCGAGCCGTAATAATTGGATAGCCGCCGCCCGACGCTGCAAGCGGTCTTTCGCATCAAGGTCCGGGAAAAGAATGTCTATTCTTTCAGCGACAGCTTTTGCAGACACAGGCGCTAAAGCCATTGCCCTCAGCCGCCCGGTCGCGAGCCATCCATAATATTCATTTCGTCCGTCGGGCACCGACAAGTATGCCTCAACGGCATCCGGAAAGCGGCCGAGTTTCTCAAGGACCATTCCGCGGAGAAAGGCAACCTCATCCCGGTTTGTGCCGCCGGGTATCGCGACGTTGCCCAGGTCCTTGAGCCGCGACAATGAGTCAATAGCGGAGAGAGCTTCCGGCCATTCGTCACGTGTTATGTGAATTCGAACCTTCGCGAATTGCGCCGCGGCCTCGGCGGGCTTGCCGGGAAATATCGCCTCGGCCCGGTCGCACCACTTCGCAGCGGACGTTGTGTCGCCCTCGTCCCGGAGAATATCCACTTGATTCAAATATGCTCGGTCTAGCTGCTCGTCGGCGGGATACTTGTCGATAAAACTTTGATAGCGCGCCGCTGCCTCTCTGGCCTTACCCACGCGGGAGTAGGCCCCGGCAAGGCGAAGTAGTGCATCCTTGGCTTCGGGACTATCCGGAAATCGCTCGAGCAGGCGCTCGTAAAGCTTTGCCGCCTGGCCGTGATCGCCTGCAAGGACGTAGCCTCGGGCGATGCTCATGATGGCTCCCGGCTCCGATGCCGGCTCGGCTGCGGCCAGAGCCTCAAAGTGGAGCCGCGCGGGAATAAGGTCGCGGTAGAACTGATAGATCTCAGCACGCCGGCGATGCTCCGCGGGCGCCAACGTCGCTGACGCGCCGTCCATCTCATCCAAAGCCTTCACCGCCGCGTACGACCGATCGTCTGGCGCCTGGGGCGACGGGTCATCTGCGATCAGGCCGGTAAAGAGCCGGCGAGCCTCCTGCCGTCGGCTCATTTGCGAGTACGCATGTGCAAGCGTAAGCGTGGCTTGACGGCCTGCCGGCCCGTCAGCCGGCCCTGGCGCGCTCACCAGTCGAAGCGCGGTCGACGGATCGCCGCGTTCCATCGCGTTTTGAGCGAGTCGAAGCGCCGCTTCGGCCGAGATCGGAAATTCAGGTCGACCGGCGCTCCTGGCATGTTCCAGATAGATCCGTTCCAGCAGAAGGTTGCCGCTCGCACGCGCGATCCTCGACGCACGAGCCAGGGAGGGCCCGCTTAATTCAGTTGCCCTACCGCCCTCTCGGTGAAACCACGCTATGGCCGCGCCGGGCTTTTCCCGCTGGTGTTGCGGATATCCGACGTCGACGGTGGGGTCCGGACGGTTCTTGACGGCGATGGATCGAGGCTGAGGAACGACGCTAATAACAGTCAACGCGAGGAGCGCGGCGGATGATAAAAGGCGAACCATCACCCGGATTTTAGCAAACTGCCTCGCATTGCGGTAAAATCGCCCTTTCAAACACATATGCCAGCCAAGATCCTTAGCGGAAAACCGATCGCGGAGGCGATAAAGGCCGAGGTCGCGGCGGAGGTCGCCGACCTCCGCGAAGTTCATAGCGTAACGCCATGCCTAGCCGTTGTTCGCGTGGGCGATGACCCCGCGTCGGCCGTGTACGTCGGCAGTAAGGTAAAGACCACCGAGGAGCTCGGCATGATCTCGGAGCATCGGCATTTTGAAAGCGACGTGTCGCAGGACGAGATCGTTCGTGTCGTGGACGAATTGAACGCCCGCAATGACGTGGACGGCATCCTCGTCCAGCTGCCCTTGCCGAAACATATCGACGAGCGGCTGATCCTCGAAAGGATCGATCCGCTAAAGGACGTCGACGGTTTTCATCCGATCAATTCGGGCCGACTCATGCAGGGCCGTGAATCGCTCGTGCCATGCACACCGGCGGGCGTGATCGAGATTTTGAAACGGTCCGACATCGAGATCGCCGGCCGTCATGCCGTGGTCGTCGGCCGCAGCAACATAGTCGGAAAACCGATGGCTATGCTGCTGTTGCAGGAGAATGCGACAGTCACGATCTGCCACTCACGCACACGTGATCTGCCAGGAGTTACACGGCAAGCTGACATTCTCGTCGCGGCGATCGGGCGGGCGGGCTTTATCCGCGGAGAACATATCGGCGAAGGTACCGACGTGATAGACGTCGGTATAAACAGCGTGACTAATGCGTCCGCAGCGAGAGAGCTGTTCTCCGACGACGACATCGAGAAACGGCTCGCCGCGATAGAAAAACGCGGCCAGACGCTGGTTGGCGACGTAAATCCGCGAGAGGCCATGGAACGCGCCCGCTCGCTCACGCCCGTTCCCGGCGGCGTGGGACTGCTGACCGTCGCGATGTTGATGAAAAATACAGTAACGGCCGCAAAGATGCGGCGAGGTATCTAAGTTATGAACTTCGAAGAATACCAATCCGAGGCCAGCCAGACAGCTCATTATCCCCGGCGAATGTCCAACCTCGAATACCCGACTCTCGGCCTCGCAGGCGAGGCCGGCGAGGTCGCGAACATCGTAAAAAAGATACAGCGTGATAACGCCGGCGTAATTAATGATGAGATCCGTATCAAACTCAAGGATGAGCTTGGCGACGTCCTCTGGTACATCTCAGCCTGCGCCGACGAACTCGGCCTGACCCTCACAGAGATCGCCGAATACAACGTGAACAAGCTCGCAAAGCGTCATAACAGGGCGGCGTAAATGCTCAAGGTCGGTCTGACAGGCTCGATCGCGGTCGGCAAATCGTTTGTCGTCTCCGTGATGCGCGAGCTTGGCTGCCACACGCTCGACGCAGACCAGACGGCTCGCGATGTGGTGGCTAAGGGCACAGACGGACTTGCGGAGATCGTTTCGCATTTTGGCCAGGGTGTATTAACGGCGAACGGCGCCTTGGACCGGAAGAAGCTCGGCGAGATCGTCTTTGCTGATGAGCACAAGCGCAGATTGCTCAATTCGATCGTTCATCCGCGCGTCTTCGAGGCCCAGGACGCGTGGCTCACGCGGCTCGAGAGGGATGATCCGGCGGGCATCGCTGTCGTTGACGCGGCGCTGATGATAGAGTCCGGCGGCTATCGCCGGTTTGATCGATTGATCGTGGTGTGGTGCGAGCATGAGATACAATTGAGAAGGTTGATGGCGCGCGACGACTTGGACGAAAGCGACGCAAAACGGCGTATCGACGCCCAGATGCCGCAGGAAGAGAAAAAGAGATTCGCCGATGACCTGATCGACACGTCTGCCGGATTTGACGACACGCGACGCCAGGTCGAGGCACTTGTTAGACGGCTGAGAGAGCTTGCCGATTCGGAAGATGCTCGCCTTTGAGACTATTGGAACACATATGAAAACGCCGCTGATCATCGCCGCGGCGGCTTTGTTTTTCGCCGCGTGTACGGACATCCAACGTCCGCGGCCAGAGCAGTACTATGGGGCCGCAGCCCAGGCTCCCGTGCGACAGGAACTGCGGTGGAGCAACGGCAAGGTTCCCCGCAGCGTCGACCCGGCTCGAGCGGCCGCCGCGCCTGAGACCGACCTCGTCCGAGCAGTCTATGAAGGCCTCACCGACCTTGACAGCCGTACGCTTGAAGCCGTGCCGGCCCTCGCCGAGAAATGGGTTGCTTCTGAAGATCACCGCGTGTGGACGTTTGATCTCAGAGCGAACGCTCGCTGGACCAACGGCAAACGCGTCACCGCGAGTGACGTTGCGGCATCGTGGCAGAGAGTGGTCCGGCTCGGCAAAAAGGCTGCAAATCGAGATCTGTTCCAAAATATAGTCGGATCGAACATAAGTGATGACGAAATACCCGCGGCTCCAGATTTTGAAACGTCCCAGGCGGCGCAGCCTTCGCCGACTGCTGGCCGAGACGTTCCGATCCCAACACCCTCGCCGGCAGTCGACGTCCTATCGCCGGAAAACAAAATTCCTGCTGAGCCAAAAGCGGCTAAGAAACTTGCAGTCGAAGCTATCGACGATTCGACGCTTCGCGTCACGCTGCTGCTCCCGGACAAGGATTTTCCAAAACTCGTCGCCAATCCTGTATTTAGGCCGGTTTATGGGAACGGCGAGCATTTCGAGACCGAGGCCGTGAATAACGGCATTGTCACGAACGGCCCGTTCAAGATCTCGCTGGTGAGCAAAGAGGGCGTGACGCTGGAGCGTTCCGAAACTTATTGGAACAGTTCCGGGGTGCGTCTGGACGGTGTGAAATTCGTCGCAAATGACACCGCCGAGGCCGCCCTCGACGCATACAGAAAAGGCGAACTTGACGCTGTCACCAACGCCGAGCTCGAACCGCTTGCCGTCAAGC
Organism: uncultured Chloracidobacterium sp.; assembly: GCA_964636445.1. Taxonomy (GTDB): domain Bacteria; phylum Acidobacteriota; class Blastocatellia; order Pyrinomonadales; family Pyrinomonadaceae; genus OLB17. Next base: position 15,861 of record CAZWSK010000018.1, on the reverse strand, counting down.
TCCTGGCCCCCTTCGAGGATTTTAGACAAGCACGGCACGGCGCGGTCAATCTGTATCAGGTGAATGTCGCCAGCGGCCCCTTCCGCGATCGGCGCGTTCGGGAGGCATTAGCGACATCCATCGACCGCGACAAGTTGATAGACGGCGAGCTGGAAGGAGCCACTGAACCTGCACGTACGCTGCTGCCGCTTGCGTCGGACAAGAGCAGATCGCTGTCATTCGACCCCGTGCGAGCCCGGAGCCTCTTGGAGAAAGCGGGCTTCCCAGAGGGCACCGGATTTCCAGCGATCAGGCTTGTGATCAATAGAAACAACACGCAGCAGCGTGTCGCCCGCACCGTCGCGCAAATGTGGAAGCAACAGTTAAATGTCGACACGGAGATAATCGTCCGCGAAACATCTGACATGGAGGCGGTTCGTGCCTCAGGTGAATACGACCTGATCCGTCGCGGCATTGTTCTCCCGACATCTGACGAACTTGTCAGTATGACCTCGATCCTCGGATCAGGAAAGAGAACGCCGGCAGCCGAGCCCAAACCCAGCGCCGACGATCTGCCCAAGGCCGCCGCCGACATTCCCGCTGTGCGCGATGAGGCGGCAGCCTCGACAGCGGATGAACACCAGTCGGCGGACACATCATCGCCGGCAGTAGAACTCATAACGGCAGACGAGGCTATGCACGAGCTTACCGTGATCCCGCTGTATTTCCCGGTTTCCTACGCTCTGGTCAAACCGTATTTGCAAGGGTTTGAGCTCAATGGCCTCGACGCATTTTCGCTCCAGGACGTGAGCATAAATAACGAGTGGAAGCCCGAGGAAAGCTCCGCCCGCTGACATCAAGGTTTTTCTTGAAATTCGGCCTCCATTCAGCGTTTAACAGACTAAACTCAGGATAACTGCGGCGGCGCCCAATGGGGCCGCATACGTCCGACGTGTTCGATCTGGACCTAAAATTAGAGCATTTGAGCGGGATCACTAACGGGAATAAACTCCAAAGCCTTGCCTCGGAGAGCGGCATGGCTATTGTCGTCGTGGACGCGGCCGGTCTTCACATCGCTGAGGCCAATAATAACTCTATCTGCCGCACGTTGAATCCCGATGGAAAACTGACCGGCATGTGCCGTGACTTTTGCGGCACAGCCCTTGAGGAAACGCGAGCGGTCGGAGGGCCGGTAACCTACACTTGCCACGCGGGACTAGGCTGCGCAGCCGTGCCGTCTGGGACCGAACGACAGCCGCTGGTCACTATCGTTGGACGTGCCTTTGTCAAAAGCGACAATTACCGCCGGGCGACCGCGCGTGCGATCGAGGGCGACTGGAGCAAGCTCTCGCCGGCCGACCTTTTTGAGAATGTCCTGATGGCCTCGTCGGAGGACGAGATCAAGGAAACGGCCCGAAAAGCGGCAAAGCTAATGGAAGTGCCTGCCCGACCGCTGCCGCCGCCGGACGAAACGAAAAAGCACGTCGAAAGCATAGTCGAACGGTTTAATCGCGAGATCGGGCTGAAGGAAGGCGAGACTTCGTACGATGAACCCGAGCCTTCCGCGGGTCACGTTAAGCATCAAACGGCCTCGGCGGTCGCTGATTCAGGCGAGTGGCGTTCGTTCCTGAGTTCCCTGCTCAAGAGAGACTACCCCGCGGCCATCGACGGCGTGCTCGGACTGCTTGCGAGACAGTACGGGTTAACTGCGATGCTGTGGCTGGACGAACGCGACGGACGGCTCGAAACGACGCAGACTTACGGCGAAATGGATGGGCGCCGCGTCCGCCTCGGTATCAGGTCGGACGACGATCGACTGCTTGCCGCTATGCACGTCCAGATGCCGCTCGAACTCAGCGAAAAGGTGAAGGGCGGCTCGGCATCGCCGCGTCTGATGAACCTTTTCCCTATCGCTGTCGGCGACGACATTCTCGCGGCAATAGCCGTCTTAGATCCGATCGAGGACCCGGATATCAAAAGGCAGATCGTCAGGACCTGCCGCACGCTGGCCCCGCAGCTTGAGATACTGAGACTGCGAAACGAGGTCGCATTTCGCGAGACGCTCGCCGCTTCTGTCCGACGTTTCTCGGCCAGTCTCCGCCGCCTTGAGACGGGCAACGTGTGGCACGAGCTTACGCAAAGCGCCGCCGAAATGCTCGGTGCCGAACGCGCTTCCCTTCTCGTTTTTGACCCTAAGGCTGACGGACTCGCTCTGAGGTCGCTCATAGGTGCCCGCGAAACCCCGACGCAGGAAGAAGAAGCCGGCACGCGGGTGTCGACCGTGGTTTTCTCGATGGGAGAGCCGGTCGTCGTGACCGATGTCGCGAGAACAGCCTTACCTCCCGCGCCGGAGCGTGAATACCGCACCAATTCGTTCCTCAGCTGTCCGATAACGGTTGGTGGACGGCTGCTGGGCGTCATGAATTTCACCGACCGGGCAGGCGGCGACGCTTTTGATGAGGGATCGGTCGAGTTATTCCACGCCATCGCCCCGCAGATCGGCGTGGCGGTCGATCGTGCATTGCTGCAGGAAAAGGCAGGCGAATTCGAGCAGCTCTCCGTGACCGATTCGCTCACTGGTTTGCTCAATAGGAGATACATCGAGGAGCGGCTCGCTGAGGAAGTGAAACGTTCGAACCGGCACGGTTTCCCGATGAGCTTTATGATGCTCGATGTGGATGATTTTAAGGCGTACAACGACCGGTTTGGCCACCCTGCCGGGGACGAGGCTCTCAAGCTCGTCGCTCACGTGATCCGCGAAACGCTGCGCGCCGCGGATGTTGCGGCGCGGTTCGGCGGCGAGGAATTCGCCATCCTCCTACCACAAACGACTGGAGACGAGGCCCTGACGATCGCCGAACGCATCCGATACAACGTCGAGCACACAAATTTTCCCCATCGGCGTGTCACGCTAAGCATCGGCGTCGCAAGCTGCTCTGCAGAGCTGTGCTCGTCGATGAATATCGTCTCGGCTGCTGACAAGGCCCTTTATGAAGCAAAACGTTCGGGCCGCAATCAAGTAAAAGCCTTCAGCGAGCTCAACCGCGTAAGAAATGGCGTGAGGCAAAAGCCTAGATGAAGATCGACGGCCCGATCCTTTCGCAGCGTTCTCCGGCCGACCTCGTCGGCCGCGAGGCTGAACTCGCACGGATCGCTGAGCATTTCGCGGATCGATCGGGCGACGCGTGCCTCTCGCTGCTCGCGGCACCGATGGCCGGAACGAGCGAGCTGCTTCGGCAGGCCTACGACAAGGCGTTTCGCGACGGTGCGGGTCCCATACCCTTTTATTTCGAGATCGGTTCGGATGCGACGGCCCGTGCCCTTGCGAACAGATTCTTACGCGAATTTCTTCTCCAGACCGTCGCATTCCGCCGCCGCGACGCCGGCATCATAGCGGCCGCACCCGACATTTGCGAGATAACGGAGATCGCGCCGCCAGGCGACAGCGTGTGGATCGACCGGCTCGCCGAGGCATGCGAGATGCGGCTAAGCGACGACAGGTCGTTCATCCGCAACTGCCTGAGCGCGCCGGTGCGGGCCCGGCGTCATGGCGCCGAGAGCTGTGTCATGATCGACGCCGTGCATCGCCTCGCCGAGATGCCCGACGGCAAGGGCGTGCTCGAGGACCTGAAAGATATCTATTCGCGAGGGCCAGTGCGCGTGATATTTGCGGGGCATCGCAGGACCGTGTTCGAAACCCTTCCCTTCGCCTCGATGTCGCTCGAGCCGCTCGCTCCAAGAGACGCATCCCGCCTCGTCGAGCAGCTCGCAAACAGGCACGGCGTCGCGGTGACCGACCCGAGCCGGGATCTGCTCGCGTTGGAGTTAGACGGACTGCCCGGACACATTCATCGCCTTTTCGCGGCGGCCACCGACCGCGAGACGGACCTCGATACCTTTGAGAGCGTTCAGCAGATCTATACGGATGAGATCTTTGGCGGGCGGCTCGCCCGCTGTTACGATCGGCTCCTCGACCGCGTTTTGCCGGACGCAGGGGCGCAAACACGCGTGATGCGCGTGCTCAGCGAAGCCGCCGCTGAGCCTGACGGCCGCGTCCCACTAGCCTACTTCGAAAAGCATACAGGCCTCGGCCCCGACTCCATCAACGCACTGCATCGGGTTGAGATCGTCGACGCCGAACCTGCGAGCGTTCGGCTTGAGACGTCGAATATCGTGCTTACCGACTACATTCGCGGCCGCGCGAGGCTTGAGGCCGGCGAGCCGCGAGCGCGTGTGGTTGGCGAATCTCTGGCGGCCGCCGTTAAGCGTGCCCCGCTGCTGATGGCCCGCAATTACCGCCGTGCGGCCTCGATCGGCGTCGCGGACCTGCTGGAGAATTTCGACGGACAAATGGTGTCGATCACCCTTTTTGATTACGCGCGATTCAAAGCTGAATTCAAGGGGGCCGGCGATGAAAGGATCGTCAAGGCCCTGCGTGAGGACAACACTAAGGCCGCCCTGCCGCGCGTGATCTACGTGACCGCCGCGGATTCGCTCTACCCGAACCTTGCCTCGATCGCCGAACCTGAGCGTGCCGCTGTCGGTATTGGCCTCGAGGCTGACGGCCGCGAGATCGCGGTGCTGGCGGCAGAGGTCGATTCGAAGCTGGAGGCGACACGCGACGCGGCCGAGTTCTGGTGCGACCGCCTGGAGGCCGCGGCCGCGTACAGTGATCTCGAGAATTTCAAGATCTGGCTCATCGCCCCAGAGGGTTTTGACGCCGAAGCGATGGGAATGCTCGCAGCACGCGGCTTTTACGGCTCGAGCCGCAAGCAGGCCGAACTGCTCGCCGGTTTCCTGAGCGTCGAGAGCGGCCGCGTCCCGGCCCCTGCTCCTCGGCCCGCGCCGCCGCCGGCACCTAAACCGGAACCGCCGCAGCCTGTCATACAGCGACCAGAACCCGCACCGCAGCAGCCTCAACCAGAGCCCGAGCCTGCGACGCCAGCACCGCCCGTCGAGGAAGGGCCGCACATCCCCGCGGCACCGCCGGCGGACGAATACGACATGACCTTTCCGATGGGTGCCGACACCGAGATCGTCGCTGCTCGCTCGGTCGAGGACATTGCCCGGCGTCACGGCATCCCGCAAAAGGCGATCAATCAGATCAAGACGGCGCTTGTAGAGGCCTGTATAAACGCATCGGAACACAGCCTCAGCCCCGACAAAAAGATCGACCTGAAATTCGCGGTCGAACCGGAACAGATAACCATTACCGTCGCCAACCGCGGCATTCGCCTCGCCGACCGGCAGCCGTCTGCCCAACCCGACGACGCCCGCCGCGGCTGGGGCCTGAAGCTGATGCGCTCGCTGATGGATCAGGTCCGGATCGAGCCGACAGACGACGGCACGCGGCTCGTAATGGTCAAAACGTTCGGCCGTTAACTATCACGGAACTACATTTTGTGCTATAACGTATCTCAATTGCTTGTATAAGCGATCGTGAACGCATACATCCTTCGCGGCCGCCCCGCCATCGAAGATACGCCCAAACGGCGCTCGGCAAAAAGCCGGGACCAAAAGGCAGAAACGTATGGTATATTTGTTAGAGCAAAGGCGCGTTTCCCACGCCGCCACCTCCCTCGACCGAGCCTCAAAAATGCAAAAGATATCCCTCAAGTTAGCAAAATATCTATTCGCGGCCGCTGCGCTGCTGGTTCCCACGTTCTCTTACGCTCAGGAGCGGGCACCGCTTCTGCAGGATATACAGGTCAAAAAGGACGCCCCGCCGGCGCAAACCCTAGTGCAAAAGACCGGGAGCGCCGTGCCGGTCGCCTTGCCGCCGAACGGGATCCGCACGTTGTTTCCCGTACTCGCAGAGGTTCAGATCCCGGGCTATTCGGGTGTTTTGGTCGAATCGCTTGACGGCGGTGTTGTTGTTGAGAGCAATGCGTCGATGGCGTTCAACCCGGCCTCGAACGTAAAGATCGCTACCGCCTATGCCGTGCTCAAGACCTTCGGCCCGGAATTCCGTTTTACCACAAATATTTACACCGACGGCGCCGTCGACCGCACCACGGGGACGCTGCAGGGCAATGTGTATGTGTCGGGGAAGGATCCGGTGTTCGGTTATCAGCACGCGGTCACGCTAGCTAACGAGCTGAACAAGCTGGGCATCCGCACCGTTACCGGCGACCTTATCGTCACGGACAACTTCGTGATGAACTATTCCGCATCGCCGCACGTTTCGGTGCAGACGCTCTATTCGACCATGGACGCGTCAAGGCGTCCTGCCGCGGCGACCAAGGCCTGGCTCAACCATGTGTCGTATTCCGGCAAGCTCGCGCAGATGCATGGCACGCCGAGCGTCAGCTTTGGCGGGGCCAGTTACGTGCAACCGATACCGAGCAGCTTGACGCACCTTTTCTCGCACGAATCGACGCCTATTCGAGAGATCCTAAAGGCGACGCTGTGCTTTTCTAACAATTTCCTCTCGGAGCGCCTCGGCGACCTCGTCGGCGGGCCTTATGCCGTTGCCAGGTTAGTTCAATTGAATGCCGGTGTGCCGGCCGAGGAATTCTCGCTCGCCACCTCCAGCGGCCTCGGCTACAACCGCGTTACGCCGAACGCGATGATGAAGCTGCTCCGCGCGCTTCGCAGCGATCTGGCGAAGTACAAAATGACCTACGCCGATATTATGCCCGTGGCCGGCGTCGATGACGGCACGCTCGAGGAACGCTTCGACAGCCAATTCTCGCGCGGCACCGTCGTCGGCAAGACCGGTACGATGGCCAACACCGACGGCGGCGTGAGCGCCCTTTCCGGTGAGATCAACACCCGCAACGGCCGCCTGCTGTTCGTCATTTTTAACCAGCGCGGCAGCGTGCCCCGCTTCCGGGCGTTCCAGAATTCATTCGTCTCGCTCGTCCAAGGCCAGTTCGGCGGCGCCGTCCCGCTAAAATACGACGCCCTCTCTCTCGAGACCCGCATGGCCCGCACCCGCATAAGCTACCCCCACGAGCGCACGCGGAACGAAGAATAGCGGTCTGCTGCATTCATGAACATTACGCCAAGGGCGGCCATCGCGGTCGTCCTTTTTGTTTCACCAGGGGGAAAACTTTTCGCCCTGTGGAAAAAATGTGAAACGTTTCACATTTTGAGTGTGAAACGTTTCACATTTCGCTAAAACACTGTGTTTGTCGGGGAAATCACCGCCATTGCGCAAAGGTAAATGGCCTTTGTCGCGGGCGAACTATCCCAATTGGTCGCATATAAAACCCGCATTGGTCGAATGTTTTTTCGGAGCGAAATGCTCGACTTAAAGGCCAATTTCGCTCGCCAGGCGCGCGAAACGACATATCTCACGGCCGCGCTGTCCTGCCGGTGTTTCCGCCCTCATGATCCTTGATGGCAACCTTATGTTTTTGATGGCCGCGGGACATGGTCCTACTCGACCGGTCCCGTCCCGTTTGGGTCCGCGAGGATGTGTTTGGCCTGGTCGACGTTCTCGTCGGAGCCGATGAGGCCGAGGACGTCGTCTTTCATTAGGACGGTTTGGGGTTGGGGGTTGGCGATGAGGTTGTTTGAGCGCGAGATGGCGACGACGGAGGCGCCGGTGAGTTCGCGGAGCTTTGCCTCGGTGAGGGTCTTGCCGACGAGGCCGCTGTCGTCGCCGAGCGGCACCCAGCTCAGGCCGATGTTGTCGCTCGCGGTCAACAGTTCGTGCAGGAAATGCTGCTCCTCGGGCGTGTCTATCGCGGCGTTGTAGCGGTCGCTGCGCACGGCGTCGGTGTACTGCTGGACCTTTCGCAGCGAGAATCCGAGCTCGAGCAGCGTCCTGCGGACCACCTGCAGGCCGCCTTCGAGCTCAGGATGTATCACATGATATGCACCCAGCGAATAGAGCTGTGAAACGCTCTTATCGGATGAGGCCCGCGTGATGATGTGCATCTCAGGCGCCTCGGCCCGGGCGGCGCCGATGATGATGCCCGTCGCCGCGTCGTCGGGCGTCGTTACGACCAGTAGCCGCGCGTTGCACAGGCTGGCATGGCTCAGGACCTCGGAATTTGCCGCGTCGCCATACAGCGCCGGTATGCCGCGGGCGGTAAGTTTTTCCACGCGTTCCAGGTCGGAATCGATCACGAGCAGCGGGCGGTTGAGTTTGCTCAGCACGTTGACGATGTGTTTGCCGACGCGTCCGTAGCCGATCACGACGACGTGGTCGGCGAGGTCCTCGGCAAGCTCAAATGTGTCGCCGTGACGGTCGAGAAATTGCCACAGCCCGGGAAATCTCCTGAGGAACTTCTCAACCGGCCGCGAGGTCTTGTACATCAGCGGGTTCACCGCGATCGAGAAAAGGGCTCCCGCCAGGATCATCGAATATTGCTCCTGCCCGAGCAATCCCAGCGACAGGCCTGCCTGCCCAAGAATGAACGAAAATTCGCCGATCTGGCTCAATCCGGCGGCTACGACGAGAAACGTGCGTGCAGGGTGCTTGATGAAGAGGCCCATCATGAGAGTGATGATGTATTTGCCTATCGTCACCAGGAACACCAGGAACGCGAGGGCCGCGATATTGCCGCCGAGATAATTGATGTCGACCATCATCCCGATCGAGACAAAGAACACGACCGAGAACGCCTCGCGAAAAGGCAGCACGTCGGCGCTCACCTGATGACTGAGCTTTGATTCGTTCACGACCACGCCTGCTGCAAACGCGCCGAGAGCGATCGACACGCCAAAAAGCTTGGTCGCCGCCATCGCGATCCCAACGGATACGGCGAGCACCGCGAGGATGAACAGCTCGCGTGAGCCCGAGCGCGCGGTCGCCGTCAGCGTCCACGGGATGAGCTTTCGGCCGATGAAAACGAGCACGGCCACGAACGCCCCGGCCTTGATGAGGGTAAGTCCAAGCGATTGCCAGTCAAATACGCCGTTGCCGCCAGCCGCGATCGTCGGCATCAGCACCAGGATCACCACCGTTGCGATGTCCTCGAGAATGAGCCATCCGACGGCCGCCTGCCCGTGCTGTGTATTCAACAGGCCGTTGTCCATCAGCCCGCGAAGCAGAACGACCGTGCTGGCGATCGATATCGCCATACCGAGCACAAGGCTCGCGGCGTGGGACCAGCCCAGGTAAATGGCAAAAAGGTAGCCGAGCACCGTAGTCGTCAGCATTTGCCCGATCGCGCCGGGAATAGCGATACCGCGCACCTTCCACAGGTCTGCGATCGAGAAATGCAGCCCGACGCCGAACATCAGGAAGATCACACCGAGCTCTGCCAATTGACTGATCGTACCGATATCACCGATGTAGCCGGGCGTGAACGGCCCGATGACGATGCCGGCGACCATATAGCCGACTATCGCCGGGAGCCGAAGGAAGCGCGCGACGATACCACCCATGAACGCGGCGACGAGTGCGACGGTGATGTCAATAAGCAGCGGCAGTTCGTGCATCTGGTTATGTTTTCTGCTTCGGACGAATTATCTCTACTGTGTATTCCGATTCGGTGATCGAACCCGGCGGCGTACCGTCGGGTTCGCAATAAAGGATGATCGTGTCGGCCGAAAAATCATTTGCTTCGTCTGCCAACACCGCGCCAAGCTCGCCCTTTTCGACGGCGGCCGACGCCGCCACGCCTGCGGCCGCCAGCGGTTCGACCGCTTGTTCAATAATGGCCTTTGCGCCCGAGTACGCCGACGATACGCGGCCCACGGCCTGCCCGTCGTCGACGGAGACGACCCTGACAGCTGTGCCCGCAGGCCATTCGCGTTTTGCAAGCTCGCGTGCGAGGGCTTCGACACCTGCGAGGTTCGTTGAACCTGCGACAATGCGCGTGTGCGCCCGTGACGGCACGGGCGAGGCCGGACGGCCGATGCGCACAGAGCGGCCGGCGGTCTCAGCGGCCGTCTTTGATACGCTGCCGAGGAAAAAGCGACCTAACGCCGATCGCGCGTTCGAACCGACGACGATCAGGTCAGCGTCCCATTCGTCAGCGAACCTTAGAACCTCAACCGGCGGGTCGCCCGCGACCGCTCGCGACCGGACCTTGACGCCGGGCAGGACGGCCCGGGCCTTCGCTGCCCCTTGCTGTGAGATCGGACGTGTCTTTGCGATCAGCCGCAGCTTTTCTGCCCGGGCCGAGACCACCGCCTTTGTAAATATCCTTGCGCTTACGAGCGGCTTGAACGCTCGCAGCTCCGACGGCACCGGGATGCTCGTCTCGTAAATGTTAGCGACCGACAGGACCATTATCTCCGCCGTTTTTGGCAAGCCCGCACGAGGCAGCCCCTCGATAGCTGCGTCGGCTCCCGCCGATCCGTCATAAGCGATAACCACTCTCATACTGCCTCCACCAGATGGTAAACCAAGGTTGTGCGGCCATGCGGTATTCACCTAAACACAGCGCGCGAGGAGTGTAACTCTGATCGATGCTTGAGGACTAGGCCGCGGGCGGGCCGCGTGTCTCGTTCGGGGCGAGCTGACGCGAAGCGGGTATGATATCGACCCGTTCAACAACGGATACAGCAGCGCGGATGAAAGGTTGCCGGGGCTCGGCATACCGAACGCTTCCGGGAACGCCGCCCGCGTGGCCCGCATTCAGATCCTTTGCCGCTTTTGCGTGGGATGAGCGGGGGGCCTTTATCGTCTTGTTGTACGACCCGGGAGCTTCCTCGCCATGGAAATTATCCGCCGCAGTTTGCGACACGTGCGGGAACGGAAGCAGGCTGGTTCCCTCCGCATTAGAGAAGAAAAGAGCGCAGAGAACCGCCAGCAGAATTACCGTCCGAGAGGTCTTAAACCTCGTCAGCCGGTATCTTGTCAGCGTCTCATGCATCAAAATGATTCCTTACTTCGATACTAACACGCGGTAGCGAAAATTTCAATTTTTGCCCGAAAATAAAGGGCCCGGCCGCGGCGATGGACGCCGGGGCCGGGCCCTGCAGGGCCGTAAACAGGTGCCTTCTTATTGCTGAGGCACAAACCGCGCGGGGATCGGAATATCGCCCGGCGAGCCGAACTGGAACGATGACGTCAGGTTGTTGACGCTGCCGATGCGATACCAAGTCCCGTTGGACGGGCGGAATACGCTGACGTCCGCCTTGCCGTCGCCGTCGTAATCAGCCGGTACCGGAATATCGCCTGCCGTGCCGAACTGTACGGTCGAGAACGCGCCCGTCGGGCTGATCAACCGGTACCACGTGCCATCGGATTCGCGGAAAACAGCTAAGTCCGTGCGTCCGTCAGCATTGTAGTCCGCGGGCACAAGCTTGTCCGTCGCCAGGCCAAAGGCCGTCGACGTAAAGCCGGCGGTGCTCCTCAGCAGGTACCAGCGGCCGTCCGACGGGCGGAACACAGCCTGGTCGGCTTTGCCGTCGCCGTCGTAATCACCCTGAACAGGCTTGTCGCCATCCGTACCAAAGCTCACCGCGCTGAAACCCGCTGTGCTCTGCAGCATGTACCACAGGCCGTTCGACGGGCGGAATACCGCGACATCCGTCTTGCCGTCGGCGTCATAGTCCGCCTGCACAGGAATGTCGCCGGTCAGACCGAAGTTAAGCGCCGTAAAGCCTCCGGAGCTGCGCGATATATACCAGATGCCGTTCGACGGGCGGAATACCGCGGTGTCGCCCTCGCCGTCGCCGTCATAGTCGCCCGGAACCAGCGTATCGCTGCCGAGGCCGAACTGCGTCGCGTCAAAATTCTGCGAGGGCACGCCGGTCTGACGGGCAACGTACCACGTGCCGTTCGACGGACGATACACCGCGAGGTCCGCCATGGCGTCGCCGTGAAAATCGCCGTCCGCTTGCAGGCTCATCTCGTACATTCCCTTGCCGTGCGTGGCGATACGCAGCACGCGATGGCGGTCCTGTATCTCCATTCCAAACACCGCAACGCGGGGCAGGCCGTTGTTGAACGGTATCCAATTGGTGCCGCCGTTGGTCGATTTGAACACGCCGATGTCGGTGCCGGCATAGACGGTCTGCGGGTTGGCTGGATCGATCGCCATCGAGCTGACCGGCGTGTCGGGCAATCCGGTCGAGGCTGAGGCCCACGCGGGCGTGCCGGTCAAAAGGTTGGTCGTTTTCCAGATATGCTGAACACCGAAGCCGTTCAGGCCGACGTAGGCGACATTCGCGTTCGTAGGGTCGATCACGATGCGGCCGACGTAGCGGTCGGGTATCGGGCCCGAGACGTCCGTCATCGTCGTAGCTCCGGCTGTGGTCGAGAGATAGACCTTGCCGATCGTCGAACCGATGAGCCGCACAGAATCATCGCCCGGCGCGATGCCGATGGCACTGACGCGTTCGGCCGCTCCGTTTGGCTGGATTCCCGTAAGGGCCTGGCTGGCCGGCACCATCGTCACACCTGCGTTTGCGGAACGGTAGAGTTTATTCGTACCGAAATACAAAGTACCCGCAGTCGGGCTGTCGGCCGCGGTCGGGCCGCCCACCATGGGAGCGTAAAAGAGCGTGGCGTCGGCGCAATTGATGCCGTTCGCCGTACCGCCGCAGCCGTAGAACGTCGACCACGCGGGGTCGCCGTTGCCGACAGTCGTGGTCGCCTTTGAATAGCCGATCTGGCTGTTGGTCTGGTTATAGTACGTGTGATAGGTCGTCAGCGTCGAGGTCGAGGCAGCCGCCCGGTCGATCACCGCAAACCCGCCGTCACCGCCGTCGGAGTTGACCCAAGTGGCGCCGTTCGGCTCGAAGAATTGCGTACCGTTGTCCTGAGTGCCGCCGAGCGAGTAGTTGCGATCGATCGGATGTGTCGCAAGTCCCATGAACTGCGTGGCGAAATACGCTGACGTGTTGCGGTGGCCCCAAGTCACGGCGCCGGTGTTACGTACATTTGCCGTGCGCCAGATGCCGCCGTCAGTACCTAGATAGGCGATGTCAGGATTTGACGGTGCGACCGTGATCACCTGCGTGTCAACGTGCACGCCGCTCGAGCTGTTCGAAAAACTCGTGCCGCCATTGGTCGAGCGGCCGAACACCAGCGTCGGCGAGCCGCCGAGGTAAACACGATTCGCGTCGCCCGGATCCATCGCCACCGCGATGTCATAAAAGCACTGCGGATTGCAGAAATTGTTGTCGACAAGCATCGTGAAGGCAGCACCGTTTATCGAACGGTAGACAGTACCTGTTCCCTGGCCCGACGCGGCGATGACGGTAGTCGTGTCGCCGACCTTGTTTGCCGCCAGCTCAACGCGCGACTGGTTGCCCGTGAGCGCCGTCGAAAGGGTCTGCGTAAACGTGGGCGTTGGGTCGAGGGCGTTCTCCGTGTAGTAAACGCCTCCGCCAGCCGTTGCCGTATCACCCAGCACGCCCGCCCAAAGGTGGTTGGGGTTGCCGGGCTCCATCACGATGTCAGTGACCGATCGCTCGGAGATGCCGAGCGGCAGGCTCGTGAATGTCGCATTCGGTGAGTCGGCGTTTGTGCTGCGGAAAACGCCGCGGTTCGGCAGGTTCAGGCCTTGTACGCTCGAGCCGATGCCGGCGATACCGCTCGTGGTCGAGACGAATATCGTGTTCGCGTCGGTCGGATGCACGAGCACCTCGCTGATCGCCCGGCCTGAGAAAACGTCGTTGCCGGAGCCGTCGCGATTTAGCGGCCCAGTAATGACCGGTTCCGAATCTGCGTTATCGATGCGGTAAACTCCGACGCCGATGTAGCAGCCGCTGCCGCACAGCGTCGATTCGCCTGTTCCGACGTAAATGGTGCTCGGATCGGACGGAGCGATAGCGACCGCGCCGATCGCGAGGGACATGCCGTTATCGAGCAGCGGCGTCCATGTCGTGCCGCCGTTGAAAGACCTGTAAAGCCCGCCTTGGGCCGTGCCGACATAGACGAGGTCGGGATCCGTCGGATGGACCGCGATGGCTGACGTGCGGCCGCTCCAGCTTACGTTGGCGTTGATCGGGATCGGAGCCGGCCCAAGGGGACGCCAAGCAGCGCCAAGTGCCTGCCCCTCGCCCCCGCGCTCGGCCAGCGCCTGTTCGGCCGCCTCGGTCTCGCGGATCGAGCGCTCGCGCGAATCCGGCCTCGCGGTATCAAAACCGCGCAGCATATCGAGATGCTCATTGCGCATCGACAGGTACTCTTCTTTGTCGATCGAGTCCTTTTCCTTACCAAAACGCGCCGGCAGGTCGGGTTCCTCGTCAACGAAGTACTTCCCTATCTCGGCGTCGGCCACCGAATACCACGTGGCGGCCGCGACGGCGCAAACTACAAAAACGGACAACAAGATACTGAGCTTCTTCACTTACAGGCCTCCGAGTCAATTACCAAAAGATGGGGTTGGGAACAAGCAGTGATTGTGACACAAACACACACGCTTTTTCCATCGTCGGCGCGAAAAAAAGGGCGTCTGCACGCCCTTTTTATCAAACGATGAAATGCCGCTATTTTGCCCCGAGTTCGATACTTCTTGCAGAACCGTTCAGACGGCGATTCCCGAGCCGCAGAAATGTCTCGTAATTTTCCTTATCCTGCCCCTCAAGAGTGAGAATGTGTGCCCCAACGAGGAAGCGCTCTACGGAGATATGGACGCCGACCTTCTCATAACGGCGGCCGATCGCCCGCATATAGACCTTGCCGGTCGGCAGGTCCATTTCAATATTCAACACGCGGTCGTGGCCGACCAGATATTTTTCCTTCACACGGATCGAAGGGACGAGAAAACCGACGCCAGTGCGGCTGATATCCACCGTCTCGCCAAAGATCGCGGCCGAACGGGCGCGTTCGCGCTCGAGCTCATTGTTGAGGTCGGGGTCGAACCAGACCCGTAACGGAGCCTTGTGGCTCCGCCGGAGGGACACCATGCGCTCGGAGAGAGAGCGATTCAATTTCGTTATCAGCTCGCGTATCATCCTTTTGGGGTACGGATATACAGGGAACTTTTACTTATATACCCGTTAAGAAGAAAAGGCAAACCGCGAAAGCTCTTTTACTGTAACGCTTTTCGCGGTTTTCCACAGGCCGTTATCTAGTCAGCGGCTTTCCGCCGTTATCGCGTTTTGCGATGTTATTCCCATCCAACATGAACGAGAGTTTGCCGCTCTTACCGTATTCTGCCGGCGTCGCCGAGGCCGTGAACGTCTTTTTCTCAGGGCTCAGATCGATCCTGAAGTTGTAGCCCGTCGAGGCGCTCGACAAGACATCCCCAGGGACAAGTTCCTCGCTCATAAGCGTCTCGAGGTCGGTGAAACTGCCGTTATTTTGGCTCGAATAGACAAGTTGGGCCTTCGCGATACGCCTAAGCATCGCCTCGGCCTCGTCGTGGTGTGTGTCGATGCGGAGGTTGTGAAAATATCGTTTGCCCTCGGCCCTGATGCGCCGTTCGCCGTCCTCGTCGGCGCTCAACATTACCCAGACGCTCTTTTCGCGACGCAGCTTGATCGGCTGGGTCTCGGCCTTGCCGTCCTCAGACGGCATCTCGACCGTGACGGTAGCGTTGTTGCCCGATACGATCTCGCCGTTGATCTTCACCTCGGCCGGCACCTGAACCGCGAGCCGTTCAAAATCGACGGAAAACTCCTTGAGCTCGGCATCTGTCAGCCCCTCGATCGCCGGGCGCATATTAGTGAGAAATATCGCAGCGCGCACATTGCCGTCTCGCAAATGCTTATAAAACGTTCTGACCGTGTCCGCCGGCCCGCCGGGCTCGATATCGATCGTCGCGCCCTTTGACGTTTCAACTGCATCCGCCGGCGGTTCGGCTTCCGCGGCCGGCATCGCCGTTCCGTTCTCAGAAGCGCGGGCAGAACATCCCCAAACGGCCGCCGAAAGAAACGCGCACATCAGCCACAGGATGACACGGCGAGAAGGGGCAAAAACTCTCATTCGATATTGTCCTCGGGTGGAAGAGGTCAGCAAAGAAAAGCGACACGCCATAAGTATAACGTGTCGCGCACAAAAATGTAAAACAGTTTTTTAGT
>CAZWSK010000017.1:0-24961 GCA_964636445.1 uncultured Chloracidobacterium sp. | reverse complement strand
TTCCGCCCCGTCATTGACGACTCGAGCTTGGTCGACCGCAGCAAAGTTCGCCGCGTCGTCCTCTGCAGCGGCAAGGTCTATTACGACATGCACGCCGCCCGGCAGGAGACGCCTGTCGAGGATGTCGCCGTCGTACGGCTTGAGCAGTTCTATCCGTTCCCGGCATCGGCAGTTACCGAGATCATCGCGTCATATCCTAACGCCGTTGAGATCGTCTGGACACAGGAAGAGCCGCAGAACATGGGCGGATGGACATTTGTACAGCCGCGGCTGCGTGCGATAATGCCCGACAGTATGTCGCTTCGCTACATAGGCCGTGCCCCGTCAGCGTCGCCGGCGACAGGCAGCTACGCTGTTCACGATTTGGAACAACACCTGCTCGTGAGCCGAAGCCTCGGCGAATGGGCCGAGGAAATATCGCCGGCCAGCGAACCGGAAGTTTCCGAACGGATAGCTCCGGCAGGGGCCTAAACTGCATCAAAAAGACCGATATGAAAAACGCCGCGAAATTCGCTGTTCTCATTTACGCCCTCGCGGCTTTGTCACTCGTCCTCGCCTGTGGCCCGAAAACCGCCCGAAGTGAGGAGGCGGTGAATCCTGAGCCGACGCCGGCACCAAAGAATAATGAGCCGATCACGATCGTCGGCGTAGGCGACATCATGATGGGCTCGCCTTATCCAAACGATAGCCGGATGCCGCCTAATGACGGCGCGGACCTGTTCAAGGAATTCACGCCGATCTTGTCGGCGGCTGACATTGCGTTCGGCAATCTCGAGGGACCTATCGTCGACAGCGGCTCATCGGGCAAATGTCGTCCGGGCTCGACGCGTTGTTTTGCCTTCCGGTCGCCGACGCGTTACGGAAAATATCTCAAAGAAGCCGGATTTGACGTGATGAGCGTCGCGAATAACCACGCAGGAGATTTCGGCTACGAGGGCCGTGCGAGCACGCAGAAGGTCCTCGACGAACAGGGCATCAAGTACGCCGGCAGCCTTGAGCCGGCGGCGACCATTGCGTATCTCACAGCGAAAGGCAAGAAGGTCGCTTTTATCGCATTCGGCCACAACAACGGTATGCCGAGCATCAACGATCTCGACGGAGCCCGCCGCCTGGTCACTGAGGCAGCGAAGAACGCTGACATCGTCGTCGTATCATTCCACGGTGGAGCCGAGGGCACGAACGCCCAGCATGTGCCGCAGCGAAACGAGATATTCCTGCGCGAAAACCGCGGGAACCTGCCGCTCTTTGCCCGCACCGTCATCGACGCTGGCGCCGACCTGATCCTCGGCCACGGCCCCCACGTGATGCGGGGCATGGAACTCTACAAAGACCGCCTTGTGATGTACAGCCTCGGCAATTTCTGCACCTACGGCTGGTTCCAACTCGCCGGCGAGACTGCCCTAACGGCAGCTCTCGAGGTAAAACTCGCCCCGGACGGCAAATTCCTCGGCGGCAAGTTCCACTCCGGCCGCCAGGAAGGCCGCGGCATCCCTGTCCTCGACCCGACCAATGCCGGGCTCAAAACCGTCCGCAGCCTTTCGGAGGCCGATTTTGCCGCAAATGCACCAAAGATCGCGGACGATGGGACGATCACCCCGCGCTGATCCCATATAATGTAAGACCCCATACAGAGGACCCAGCCTCAGTTGATAAGCTGACCTTGCACAACTTGGTTCAGTAGTTCGACGCACCGGTTTGCTTACACGCTCGCCTCTCGCCAGTGTGTCGGCAGAGAAACCAGGTGCTTTTTTTATTTATGGGCAAAAGCCCGAAAAAAACCGACAAGGGGGAAATAAACCAATGAAATCAATGAAAACTCTCGCAGGCCTCGCACTTAGCGTTGTGACGGCCGTTACACTTTCTGCAATGTCGACGGCCGCTCAGCAGACCGTTTACGTAACACCTGACAATCAGCAAGGCTGGTCGACCGCGGACACGCGGCCCGGCGGCAATGTCGAATTCATCCAGGACAACACGCTCGCCAACGGCGGCGTCGGCGTGCTAAATCTCACAACGACGAATGATCCGGCGGCCAAAGCTCAGTACATGCGTGCCGAATCGATCCCGCTCGACGATCTGACCGAGGTCAGCTATTGGACCAAGCAAAATGGTGGTCCCGCCTTCGCGGCCCCGGCATTCAACATCCCGGTCTGTCTCGGCGGCTTTACAACGCCGACATCGACGAACCCGACCGGATGTGTCGGATTCACGACCCTCGTCTATGAGCCGTATCAGAACGGGACGGTCGTTCCGAACACTTGGCAGCAGTGGGACGTGGACGCCGGACAACTCTGGTCAACGCGGAATTACTCGAGCGGCACTTGCATGGTGACCGCGGGCGGCGGCGGCGCTCCTTTCTACACGCTCTCGACCCTCGCAGCCACTTGCCCGGATGCAGTCGTCGCGGGCTATGGCGTCAACATCGGCACGAATAATCCCGGCTATGACGTCTCGACCGATCTGATCAAGATCAATAACACCACCTACAACTTCGAACCGTGGCTTGTCCCGACCAACAAGGACCAGTGCAAAAATTACGGCTGGAGAATCTATCGCCAGGCCGACGGCACCCCCTTCCGCAACCAGGGGCAGTGTATTGCGTACGTGAACCATAACTCGCAGAATTCGAGTATGTAGTCCGCAGCTACCATTCGTGAATAACCTTAGAGGCCGCATCGCTGCGGCCTCTTTTCTTTCCGTCTCGCGTGACGAAGTCACATCCCTAAACTCCTGCTCCGCAATATCCTTCGCCCATAGAACCCCGAGGATGGAACCGCGAGGCGGAGGTTTTCTCTGGAAAAAGTCGCGCTTTCACAACATTCGAGGTCTATAGCTTGTAAACAAGGTATTTGCGGATCGACAGGTAGCCGCCAGCTTCACTCGTGAGCCACGTGGCTATTGACAGGGTTATTTACCTCTGCTAAAGTCGCAGGACCCTTTATCGTTATAGGTTACACAGCCTGAACTGCCCCTTCAGACGCGCGGTAATTCGGCCGCTTTGGGTTGTTTTAGGCATGTGCCATTTTGACTCGACTCGGGAGATGACTATGAGTATTAGAAAATTAACGATCTTTTTCACGATGATAGCTGGGATCATGCTGGCGACGGCGGTTTCGTCTATGGCCGCTACATCCTGCAACTTTACTAACCAAGGTTCTTCGATGAAACTCAACGGCGACTGCTGGACGGACACGGCTATCGTTATTCCGCATGGTAAAACGCTTGATGGCCGTGGCTTTACGATTACGGGAATGGACCCGGGCGGCGATCATTTTCGCGGGGCCGTCGTGGTCAATGGCGGGTCCTCGGCCAGTGTTAAAAACTTGAAGGTGACAGTCTCCGGCCTGATAAACGTCTGCGATGCGGACGCGGATCGGCTGCGCGGCATAATGTTCGAGGGCGCGTCTGGTTCGATCTCGGGCAGCACGATCTACGATATCAATCAAGGCGCCAGCGGATGTCAAGAGGGCAACGCCATCGAGATACGTAACTTCGGCGCTAACGCGGCAACCAGCCGGGTTAATATTTCGGGTAATACGATCACCGGCTATCAAAAAACCGGAATCGTCGCCAACGGTAACGTTGAGGTTCACGCGAGCGATAACGTCGTAGACGGTGGAGGACCTGTAGGCTACATCGCCCGCAACGGGATCCAGTTCGGTTTTGGCGGATCGGGTTCAGCTAAGAAAAACATCGTTAGTGGAAACTCATACACTGGAGCATCAGCTGTCTCTGGTGGCATTTTGGTCGTTGGCGGGCCTGGTTATGGCGGTGATTTCTGCGTCGGTGTACAGATCGTCCAGAACAGCGTCTCGGGCAACGACGTTGGTGTTTACCTATCTCAGTACGAAGCTGACTTTTCGGCTCCACTATCTGCGACTAACATAAAGGTCACCAACAACCTAATATCCCATGACGCAGTGACCAACGGTTACGTCTATCAAGCAGGTGTCTCAGACGTGGGGAATAACGATAAGATCATTGCCAATACGGTATCGGGTATCGGATATGATCCTGCCACCATTCCGGGCTCGACTTTCGCTATAGACGCCGACGAGTCTTTCACCACTCGGCCGAAGGTTCACGCCAATCGGTAGCGAGCCAAAACACTACTCTGAAACAAGGGCCCGCTCCATGCGGGCCTTTAATTTATTTTTTTGCCTTTTGTATCTGCTCGATCAGCTTCGCGGCGCGGTTGCGGGCCATTAGGGGGATGCGTTCGTCGGTGGAGAGTTCGGTGAGGAGCGGGATCAGGTGCGGCGGGTCGCTCAACTCGTTGCGTTTGTAGTAGGACGCAAGCGTGTCCATGAGGCCCGGGGCTTGGAGGGGCTGGTTCTCGCGGGCGAGGGTTATCTCGAATCGCCAGGTGTATTCATTGCCGATGCGGCGGTACTCGTCCATCAGAGCTTTGGCGTCTTTATTGTCGGTCCAGTTGTATTTGACCATGCGTTCGCGGCCTTGTTTTTTCAGGGTGATCGCAACGTTGCCCATGTGCGAGTAGTCACGCCCCTTGACCTGATACTCCTCTGTTGAATCCAAAAAGCCGAGAGCCGCAAAGGCACTTTTCAAATTCTCCATCGTGACCGCGGAGAGCTGAACGGGATCGGTCATCGGCTCTTCAAAATCACTTTTGGTGAACGTGATCTTGCCCTTGCCCGTCTCGTCGTGCTCTATCGCGATGTGGTCATAGAGAAATCCAGGCCGGTCAAAGGTATAGAAATATTCAGGTTGATAGGCGGCGGCCGCGTTCGATGGCCTGCTGTCACCACTCGGGCGAGCGTTGCGTTTGGTAGAGGTATCTGCCGGCGTTGGCTCGGGCGACGGTACGGGCGTCGCCGTCGGCTTAGCTTTCTGAACAGCTGGCTTCTTTGGCTTTGTCCGCTTGGTCTGTGCTGACAGGCCCGGCGGCAGGGCCGCAAGACCGATGATCGCGGCGGTTATAATTAGCCGCCTGAGACTGCTCTTACTCACTCTTCTCAACGGGATAGCCCGCGGATTTCCAGACGGGCGGGCCGCCCTCAAGGGCGTAGGTTCCAGGTATCTGCTTCTGATTCATCTGGAATGCCAAACTGGCACTCGTATGCTCCTTCGGTCAGGTGCAGTAGACGACTATCTTCTTCCCCTTCGGCAAGGTGTCGAATTTCGCCGCCGCCTCAGGCCCGAGCGGGATATTGATCGCCCCGGGCAGATGCTCCTGTTTAAATGCCGTCTCGGGCCGGCTGTCGACAAATACGACATTTCCCGCGTCCCATTCCTTTTTCGCCTCCTCAACCTTGATGCGCGGAACCGCGTCTTCGTTGTCGTACTTTGCATACACCTCGACCGGCGTGGCCGGGGGTGTACAGGCGAGCAGTACAAAGGCGAAAACGATCAAAAGAAGAGCCGTATTTTTCATTAATTGTCTCCCCACGCGGCCAACACCTCGTCGGCGTGATTTTCAACGTCGACCTTGGTAAATATCCTGGCGATGCGTCCCTCGGCGTCGATCAGGAAGGTCGTTCGCTGAATGCCCATATATTTCTTGCCGTACATCGACTTTTCGACCCAAACGCCATATTTTTGAACGACCTCGTGATCTGTGTCAGCGATCAGCGTAAAAGGTAAATTGTATTTCGAGATGAACTTTTGGTGCGACTTTTCGCTGTCGGTCGAAACGCCGATCACCTCGATATTCTGCTTATCAAATTTGCCGCTCGAATCCCGGAGCGACGACGCTTCCTTCGTTCAGCCAGGTGTGTCGTCTTTTGGATAAAAGAACAGAACAATACGTTTGCCCTTAAAGTCCTGCAAGCTGACCGCATTTCCGTCCTGATCTTTAGCGATAAAATCAGGTGCTTTGTCGCCTTCTTTCAGCATAGCCCTCCGAAAAAGTTAGAATCAGTGTAGCATCGCCGGCCATGAAACTTCTAAGCAAAGCGACCGCTCTCGCCCGTCTCCAAGCCATTAAAAACGGCCTGCGCGATGCCGTCTCGCGGTATGAGCGTCGCGCCAAAGCGTGTTCCGCCTGCAAGACGCCGGGGGCCTGCTGCCTCGATGCTCACTTTGTGAATGTCCACATCTCTAGGCTCGAGGCGGTCGCCGTTCGCAAGGTTCTCAGTCGATTGGATCACAAACTCCGCCACCAGGTCGATTGCCGGATCGATAGCGCGATCGAGGCCTATAAACTAGCGATTGACGATGGAGACACCTTCGAGCAGCGTTTCGCCTGCCCGCTGTTCGAGCCCGGCGTCGGCTGCCTCGTTCATCACGAAGGAAAGCCCGCGCCCTGCATCGTTCACGCCTGCTACGAAAATTTCGCCGACCTGCCGCCCGATGAACTCCAACAAAGGGCCGAAGCATCGATAGACTCGCTCAACACGAGAACCTACGGACGACCTCAGCGATGGCTGCCGATCCCGCTGGCATTGCGGCAGTGGCGATAGCTACTTGATGGACAATTCAAACGGCAGCATCAGCATCCCCTCGCCTTGCTGCATGCGGTCGAGCAATGCTGAAAATCGGAAGGCGCGGCGAACGTCGGCCGGCAGCGATTCGAGCAAGGCCGCCTGCGTTTGTTCGGCACGGATCTGAGATGACTCCTCGTCACCAAAAAACTCCTCAAGGAACGGCTTTGGCTCCGGGAAGATCACTCGCCGAACATCCTTGTCAGCCGGCAGCCCGGCAAGTTCTTTCGCAATATCGATCGCCCGTTCGAGACCGCCGAACTCGTCGATCAGCCCGTTTTGCTTGGCTTGCGTGCCGGTCCAGACGCGGCCCTGTCCCAGGGAGTTGGCTTCTTCATGCGTTTTACCGCGGCCTTTGGCGACCTTAGGCAGAAAGTTATCAAAATAGATCGTGTTGGTCTGCGCGACCATCTTTTCGCGTTCCTCAGGCGTCCATTTTTCGGTTTCTCGAAAGATGCCCGCATTTTTGCCGCGCATAACGTATTCATTCGTGATGCCGAGCCAATCGTACATGCCCTTGACCACCGGTTTGCCCATGAATACGCCGATCGAGCCGGTGATGGTCGCCGGTTCGGCGACGATCTTGTCGGCATTGCACGCGATGTAATAGCCGCCAGACGCAGCCACATCGGACATCGATACGACTACCTTTTTCTTCTGCTTGGCGTTTTCGATGGCGTTCCAGATCAGATCTGACGCCAAGGCCGAGCCGCCGGGCGAGTCTACCCGTAGCACGATCGCTTTGATCCCCTTGTCCGCCGCGGCGTCGTTTATCGCGGAGACAACAGTGTCAGATCCGACCATATCTCCGCTTAAGGGTCCGTTTGAGGACCGCCCTACGTTGATCGCGCCGGATGCGAAGATCACCGCAACGCGCTCGCCATTGTTCAGCCCGAGGCTGTCTGATGGTATCTCGCGATAGTCACCGCCGCGGACCGTTCGGAGCTTGTCGTCAGATTTGTACCCGAGTGCGGTTTTCAGCTCCTCGTCAACCTTTTCCCGGTAGATCGCACCGTCGATCAGCCCGAGCTCTTTGGCCTGATTTGCGTTGTACGGTGCGTTATCGATCAGAGCTTTGACGTCCTCAGGCCCCTTCTTGCGCGACTCGGCGATCGCCCCGGTAAAACGTGAAAAATACTCGTCGAGGATGGCGTTGATCACTTCACGCTGGCCTTCGCCCATTTCTTTCTTGGTGTACTGGTCAGGAGCGTTCTTGTATTTCGGACCGATCTGGATGACATCGGCCTCGACGCCCAGTTTGTCGAGCGAGCCTTTGAAGAACATCGCTTCAGCAGCCAGGCCATTGATGTAGATATCTCCGGACGGCGGGAGAAAGATCTTGTCGGCGGCCGTTGCGAGGTAATACTCTTTGTTCGTGCCGATCTGCATATAGGCGTAGACAGGTTTGCCCGACTTCTTAAATTCAGCGACGGCGTCGCGAAACTCATCCGCCTTACCCCAGCCGATATTCGGGAAATTGATCTCGAGCAACACGGCTCCGATACGGTCGTCAACCTTGGCTTTTCGCAGTTGGGTCAGCAGCCCCGTAAATGACTGCGCCTGCTTGATGCCAAAGGCTTTCGCGAGCGGTTCCTCGGCAACATAGTCGGGCAGCTCACCCGAAACGCTCAGCACTAAGACGCTGTTGTCGGCAACGCTCGGCCTGCCCATAGTACTCGCCGCAAAAATAAGCCCCACGACCGCCACTATCATTAGAGCGATCAGAATTCCGCCGAGAGCTAAAAATATCTTTGTTGTTTTCGAAATAGCCATTGATCGATCGGTCTCTTCCACCAAGTAACATATTACGCTACGCCATCTGTAAAGTTCATCGCCGGCCGTGGGGAGCAGGAAGCAATTTCTCGGCCCCGAGCGGCATCTGATCACTGAATTACGTTATATTCATACCTTATGGCAAAGAAGGGCTCGGTCCTCATCTGCGACGACGAAGAGATAATGCGCGACGTGCTCGAGACGATACTCTCGGGCGCGGGCTACAAGGTCGATCTGGCAAAAACAGGCGAGGAGGCCGTCGAGGCTTACCAGCAAAAGTCGTTTGATGTCGTCCTAATGGATGTCTCGATGCCCGGAATGGGCGGCCTGACGGCGCTCGAAGAGCTGATAAAGCTCGACCCTGAGGCCGTGATCCTGATGGTAACGGCGTATGCCACATTCGACACGGCGATCTCCGCTTGGGAAAAAGGTGCGGCCGGCGTCATCCGCAAGCCGTTCCAAAATGAGCAGATCCTGTCCCTCGTCGCAAAAGGCATCCGCAGCCGCCGTAAGGAAGAAGAACGCCGCACGCTGCGCCAGGCGATGGCCCGCTCCGTCAACCGAGAAGGCTTTATCGGCCGTTCCGAGAAGATGGAGCACGTATTTCGCCTCGTCGAACGTGTCGCCGCAGCCCGCTCGACGGTGTTGATAACCGGCGAAAGCGGAACGGGAAAGGAACTGGTGGCAAAGGCGATACACGAGGCCAGCCCGCGAGCGGAGAATCCTTTCGTCGTCGTAAATTGTTCGAATATTCCCTCAGAGCTCCTGGAATCCGAACTTTTCGGCCATACGAAGGGTGCTTTCACAGGTGCGGTCGCGGCCCGAAAAGGCCTGTTCGAGGCGGCCGACACGGGTTCTATATTTCTCGATGAGATCGGCGACATACGGCCCGAGACCCAGGTACGGTTGCTGCGAGTGATCCAGGAACGCGAGTTCACGCCGGTCGGCGACAATACGCCGGTCAAAGTCGACGTCAGGATCATCGCGGCGACAAACGTGGATCTGAAAGAAGCTGTGAAGAACGGTCAGTTTCGCGAGGACCTCTATTTTAGGCTATCGGTGGTGCCGGTAGAATTGCCGCCGTTGCGAGAGCGGCGCGAGGACATCCTGCCGCTGGCCCAGCACTTTATTAGAAAATATGCGGCGGAGAACGGGCGGAACATCTCGGAAAACATTGCCCCCCAGGTACTGTCTCTGCTTGAGAGCTACAGTTATCCCGGCAACGTCAGGGAACTCGAGAACGCGATCGAGCGCGCGATCGTGATAACCCCGGACGATACGATAACCGCCGATTGCCTGACCCCTGAGATACGCGATCCCGAGGCCGCTCGCAAGATAGTGGCCGAGACCGAGGGCCTGTCGAGCGACATCGATATTTCCCGCGGAGTGAGTTTCTACGACGAGGTGAAGCGCTTCGAGATCGACCTCATCCGCCGTGCCCTCGAGCAAACCGGCGGACACCAGTCCCGCGCGGCACGCCTGCTTGGGCTTAACGCTACCACGCTGAATTCGAAGATCAAGAGTTACCACATCAGGACCTAGCCGCGGCGTCGTGGCCCGATCCGGCCTGCTACGGGTTAAGATACACAACATGTCCGGAGTCGATCAGAATATTGGGCCCGCGGGAACCGTTCGGCCGCTCGGTGCCGGCGATCTGATCGATCGCGCAGTGCGGTATTACAGAGGATCGTTCGGGACCTTTGTACTGATCGCGGCGCCGCCTGTGCTGGTGGGGACAGTCTTTTCGCTTCTCTGGCTGGTCCTCGGGCGGCAGATCTTCTCGATCGGTGCAGATAAGTATTCGGCCGAAAACACGTTTTACTACATTTTCGTGTGGTTTGGAAGCGTTGTTATCTGGTTCGTAGAGACCATAGCAACGCTGGTCGTGATGGGCGGTGCATCGCGAAGCTTTGTGCGGCACCTGCTGCACGGCGAGGCGATCACCTTCGCCGATACCTATCGCAATACCGCAAAACGCCTCGGCGGACTGATCGCGGCGGCGACGTTCATTACATTCATTTTGGGCTCGGTCGGTATGGCGGTGTATTACATCGCGATACTCGCGGTGGTTATCGTGGTGGCGATGGCCGCGGCGGCCTTTGAATCGATACCGATCATCGCCGTGATAGTCTCGATCGTTTTTGGCTCAGCGATCATCCTCGGTACGACATGGCTCTTTTTCCTGGCCGCGTCACGGCTCGCCTACGTACCGCAGATAATGCTGGTCGAGGGACAAGGGGTCTTCTCGGCGATCGGGCGCAGCGCGACACTTGCGAGCAAGAACATCAGGCGCCTTGCCGCCTTGTTTATTTTTTCGACGGTCGCGACCTACTCGGCTTTGGCGATCTTGTATGTTCCGCTCGCATGGTACGCGTCGTCGCAGGGCGTACCGCTGATGAGTTTTGACGCCGACCTGATCCCCGCGTGGTACGAGATCGCCTATAACCTGATCTGGCAGGTCAGTTTCATTCTACTGACGCCGGTGTGGATGATCGGACTATGTCTGCTCTATGTCGATGAGCGCGTCCGGCATGAGGGCTACGATATCGAATTGATGGCCGCTGCACGGCTCGGCGATATTCCGTCCGTCCCGACGACGTATGTGAACCCGCTCCAGCCTGCACTCGCGGGCCCCGTACCGCGTCAGGAGAAACCATCAGGAATGACCACGTTAGGCCTCAATGAGTAAGCTTAGCTTTCATCGACTGCTGCTGGCGGCGGCGGTGCTAACGGCGTTTGCGGTCTCCGCGGCGGGGGCCACACTCGGGGACTATAAACGCCGGCTGAATTCAGCTCGTGATGAGATCGCCGCCGTTATTATCGAGCCGGACACACCGATCGATGAAAGTGCGGTCCGCAACTTTCATGCGCTTTTGCCCGAGTCTGAGCAGATCGACCTCTCTACCGGGACGGTAGAGACGCAGAATGGCTGGCTCGCCTTCGAACTCGACCTTCTCGAGGCGGAGCAGGACAAACGCAGGCGTTACGAGATAGCGCTCGGGATCGACGAACGCCTTACCGCGATCGTTGATGCCGTCCAGACGCTTGAAAAAGCTGAGGAGAACGCCCGAAGCAAGGACGAGGACAAACAAAAGCTCGCGGAGATCCTTCGCCGCGAGGAATATCAGCGTGCCCAGCCGGCAGAGGAGAGCCTTTTTCAAAAGTGGTGGCGTGAACTGAACGAATGGCTCAGCGCACAATTTCCGCGTCCTGACATCTCTCCCGACGCCGCGTCGGGATTAAGCTCGCTCAAGGGCGTGCTTCAGATCGTCGTTCTGGCAGCGGTGATCGGGGTTATCGGATTCTTGATCTACCGCCTCGTACCCGCACTCCGCGGCCGTGTGCGGCGAAGAGGTGATGATAAACGCGGAACACGCGTGATCCTCGGCGAACAGATCGAGGCGCACGAATCTGCCCGTGATCTGCTGGCCGAGGCCGAGCGCTTGGCACGTGAAGGCGACCTTCGCGGAGCTATCCGGAAAGGCTACGTGGCAGTCCTGTGCGACCTCAGCGACCGCAGAGTGATAGCGCTTGCACGGCATAAGACAAACCGCGATTACCTCCGCGACGTAAGACGAAACGAACGGCTGTTCGAAAAGCTGAAGGGGCTGACCGGCGCATTTGAAAGCAGCTGGTACGGCCTCAGGCCAGCACGGCCTGAAGAGTGGGAGACCTTTCGTGACGGCTGCCGTGAGGCCGTGAGCGAGGCCGGGAGATAGCTGAATATGAGGCAAAGACTCGTTCTGCTCATCGTTTTCCTGCTCGTCATCGCGGTCCTCGCCGGCCTGAACGCTGCATCGCACCGCCAGAAGGAAAAGACGCCAGACAGCGAATTCTCGCCAAACCGCTCCAGCTTCAACTCGGGCCCGACGGGCACGCAGGCGTGGTTTTCACTGCTCGCCGAGACCGGCCGGCCCGCGGTTCGTTGGCAGGAACCGCCGTCGGCCCTGCTGACAGCGGGCGATAATGGGCCGAAGATCTTCGTTTTGGTGGGCGGGCTCAGGCGCGAGTTTACTGAAGAGGACGCTACGTCGCTGCTCCGTTGGGTGTCGAACGGCGGCCGTCTCGTCGTAGTCGACCGGGCGCCGCCCGAGCAGCTTTCGGTGTCAACAACCGAATGGCAGATCAGCGTCGACGAGCCGCAGCTACCGGTTATCTTCTCTGTCGACCCAGCCGATCGATCGCAAATGACGGCGGACACGGCTGCGGTGAGGGCAGCCCAGCCAAGCGTAATTACCCAGAGCGTCAACGCGCTGCAGCCTTCGCGATTTGCGGCGTCGATACGCATTCGCCGTGAGTCCGCCGGCGATGCGGGCGAGGATGAAGCGAATGCAGCGGACAAGACCGCACCGGTGGTTCACTTCCCACTTGGCGATGCAGGGCTCGTCACGGAGGCACCTTTCGGAAACGGCCATATCGTTTTCGTTGCCGATCCTTACCTTGTTTCAAACGGCGGCATCGCGCTGGCAGACAACGCGCAGATGGCCGTAAATATCGTCAGCATGAAAGACGCGACGATCGCGTTCGACGAATATCATCACGGGTACGGGGCAGATAACAACCGCTTTCTCCAGTTTTTTGCCGGAACCCCGATGGTAGCGATCTTTCTGCAAGGTGTCCTTCTCGCGGGACTCGTGCTCTACTCGCGCAGCCGACGTTTTGCTCGGCCCGTCCCCGAACCGGAGCCTGACAGGCTATCGAAACTCGAGTACGTGTCGGCCATGGCCGAGCTTCAGCGGCGAACCCGCGCTTACGACCTGGCGATGGAAAACATCTACTTGCCTGCCCGCGTCCGGATATGCCGCGTCCTCGGCCTCGATCCTCTGAATGCCAGTCCCGGCGAGATCGCCCGGCTCGCAGCCGAGCGGGACGGAAACAGCTCTTCCATCGAAACCATGCTTTTCAAATGTGAGGAGATCATTCGCGGCGAGCCGACATCACAGCGTGAGTCGACACACCTGGTCGCAGAGCTCCGCGATCTCGAACAGAAGCTGGGAACCAGCCGTAGAGCCACCCCGAACAATGCCCGTTGAGACGCTCATCATCTTGATCGTCGTTTTCTTCCTGACGAGCATTATCGGCGTCGTGACAGGCAGCAATTCGCTTATCGCGGTGCCGGCGATGTTTCAGGCCGGCATCGACCCAAAGGTCGCAGTGGCTACGAATATGTTCGCACTGGTGTTCATGGCGATCGGCGGCACGATCCCATTCGTAAGGAAGCGATCCTTCGCGATCCGGCCGCTCATTCCGTTTCTTATTTTAACGCTCATTAGTTCGACGATCGGCGCCCTTCTCGTGGGCGTGGTCAACGCCGACGGCATCAAGGTGGTCGTCAGCGTGGCTATGATCGCGGTCGCTCTTTTTATTCTCATCAATCCCAAGGCCGGCGTGGTGCGTGATCGGCCTTCCGCCGCAGCCGTGCCTCTAACATACGTGTTGGTCTTCGCCCTCGGCGTCTACGGCGGATTCTTTAGCGGCGGTTATGTGACGGTGCTTACGGCCGTCTGCGTGGGCATCTACGGCATGCGCTACAGCGAGGCTGTGGGAGCCACAAAGTTGATCAATGTCGCATCCTCGGGCGTTGCGACACTTGCCTTTATGTGGCAAGGTTTAGTGGATTATAAACTCGGGCTGATGCTGGGCGTTACGATGTTTGCCGGTGCTTATGTCGGGGCACATTACGCGGTCAAGCTTGACGAGACCTGGCTGCGGCGCGTGTTCCTGACCGCTGTTTTCCTGCTAGCCGCCTGGACCATTTACGGACTATTTTAATGCTGACTCACACACCTGCGACAGTCGCACACATTCTCAACGAACTAAGAAAAACGATCGTCGGCCAAGACGAGATGATCGAGCAGATCCTCGTGGTCCTGCTGGCCGAGGGCCACGCGCTGATCGAGGGCGTGCCCGGAACCGCAAAGACCCTAACGGTCAAAACGCTGGCCCAGATCATCGGCGCGCAGTTCTCGCGAATTCAGTTCACGCCTGACCTGATGCCGTCAGACATCACCGGCACGAATGTGTTCAATCTGCAGACATCGCAGTTTACACTTCGGCACGGTCCGGTCTTTACGGACATACTGCTCGCCGACGAGATCAATCGCACGCCGCCGAAAACGCAGGCTGCTCTGCTCGAGGCAATGGAAGAACGCCAGGCGACCATCGACGGTGAGAGCTATCCGCTCTCGCCGATCTTTACGGTGCTCGCGACGCAGAATCCGATCGAGTATGAAGGAACCTATCCGCTCCCCGAGGCACAACTCGACCGCTTCCTGATGAAGGTCCTGATCGACTATCCCGAGGCCCCTGACGAAGCTGAGATCGTCGCGCGCTGGGACGCCGGCTTTAACTCGCGACATCTCGAACAGGTCCAGATCGCGCCGCTGCAGGATCCAGCAGCGATCCAGCATTGCCGCGCAGAGGTCCGCAACATGCGAATGGAACCCGGCGTTCAGCAGTATATCGTCGAGATCGTACGCCGGACTCGTACGCATCCGACAGTGCTGTACGGCGCCAGCCCGCGCGCTTCCGTGGCCTTGCTGTTGTGCTCAAAAGCGCTTGCTGCGATCCGCGGACGCGATTTTGCCACGCCCGACGACATTCGCGATATCGCCGGCCCCGTGCTGAGGCATCGGCTGGCGCTGCGTGCGGAGGCTGAGCTTGACGGAGCTACGCCCGACGCGGTCATCTCTGACATCGTCAAGACTGTCGAAGTCCCTCGTTAACTTATTCGATATCGCCGCCCGTGGGCTTAGCCGGGGGCTTGTTCGCCGCGGGCTTCGTGCCCCGCGGTGGTGGCGTCGCCAGCGGCTTTGGCGTGGTCGCAGGTGCCGGCCCAACTCGCGGTGCCGCGTTGGCCGCCGTATTGCCTAGCGCAGTATTGGTATTTGCAGGCATCGGGCGTGTGTTTGCCGCGGGAGCCGTCTCCTGCCGTTGCACGCCCGGCGGGCACGGTACCGTTCCGTTCAGATCAAAGCAGCGATTGTTAGCCTTGTCGTACCAGATGTCCGACATGAATTGGCTTCCGCCGCTGCCGGGAACGGTCATCATCTGACCGCCCGGCGCTACATTCATCGGTAGCGGACCGGTGGTTATCTGCGGATAGCCGCCGCTCGCCCACGGGTCTAGGCCGTCGCCGTAACCGGCTAGCGGATCGAGAGCGGTCGCGGTATTCGCGTCGTAACTAACATAATTCCTCAACGCCGCATCAGCCAGCATCTGATCCTGCACGCCCGTCGCGGGACCGATCGGCTGCACGGGCAGGCTGCCCGCGTCGACCTGAGTGACAGTAGTGGGGTCGGTGCCGCGGGTCGAGGTGGCGTAGATCAGGGCGGCCGCGAGCACGGCGATCCCCGTCATCGCGATGAATGCCGTTCGCCAGACATTAGCCGACGCGGCGGCCGCCTCGGGCTTCTTCTCTTCCGCCGGGGCAATGCCAAGACGTTCGGATAACGTCGCGAGATCCTCGCTAAGCGCCGCCATCGTCTGGTAACGCCTGTCTGGATCGCCGGCGATGGCGCTCAGCACGATCGGCTCTATCTCGGCGTTAATGTCGCGGCGATACGTCGACATCGGGGCTGGCGGCCCTGAATTCTGCTTTTCAGTGATCGCGGCAGCTGTGTCGCCGTTGAACGGCACCTCGCCGCTCAACATCTCATACAGCATCACGCCCAACGCATAGACGTCGGACCGCTCGTCCGCGGCCGGGAATTTCGTGCACTGCTCCGGCGCCAGGTATCGCGGATCGGCGTCTCGGGCGACGTGCGTGTGCTCGCCGCCGAAGCCAAAAACCTTGACCGTTGAATCGCCCTCGACAAAGACTGATCGCGGCTCTAAGGCACCATGCAGAACGTTCTTCTTATGCGCGGCAGCAACTGCCGCCGCGATCTGCCGCGTGATATTGACCGCACGCTTTTCGTCGAGGAGCGGTTCGTTCGCTATCAGGTCACGAAGCGTATTCTCAGGCGCGTGTTCAAAGACCGCATATGAGACGCCTTTCGCGTCCGTGCCAAAGTCGGTGATGTTGAGAATATTCGCGTGCTCGAGCGCCGAGGCCGCGCGTGCCTCGTCGACAAAGCGGCGGACCCAACGCTGGTCCACAGCGAGAGCTCGATTCAGGATCTTTACGGTCACCGGACGGTCGAGCACCTCGTGGCGGGCGGTGAAAAGGTCGCCCGATTCGCTCTCGCGAATGAGCCCCTCGATGCGGTATTTGTCCGCTACCAATTTGCCGAGCACGTCGTCGATCATCTGATATTAGAACGCCTGACAGAGCGTCAGGTTGCAACTATAAAGCATAGAACGCCTTACAGCCGTAACACAAGAAAAAAGCGGATGAGGCGTTAACGGCCTCATCCGCGATATCGTCTTTCGCCTTCAATTAAAGCTTAACGAAGACGATAAGCAGTGCGAACAGCACGAGTGACTCGATCAGGGCCAGCGCGATGATCATCATCGTCTGGACCGTACCGGCCGCACCCGGATTGCGGGCCGCGCCCTCAGCGGCACGCGAGCCGACCAGGCCCTGGCCGATAGCAGCCAGTCCGGCAACGATGCCGAAGCCGATGCCGCCGCCGATAGCCTTGGCAGCGTTGACCGACGATTCGTTGTCAGCCGCACCCTGCGCCATCGCCGCGACCGCCATCATAGCGATAGCAAGCGTGGCAAAAACGGTATATTTGAATTTATTCATTGTGTTATCTCCTTTGTTTTTAATAAGAAGACCTCGAAATAAAACCTGCTCGCGGTATGATTTCGCCTCACTTCCGGTATTGCGTGGATTTTATACTCCGTGGAGTCCACGCCGCCTGATGCGTGCGGGCACAGTTGCTATAAAGAGCAAGTTCTCGTTCTAGTCTTCACGTACGACAGACCGCCTGGTCTGTCGAAACTTTTATTGACACTCAACCGGTGTCCAGCGCGAAACTGAACAGGCCAGGCGGCCTGTCTACGCGTGGGCGACCGCCGGTTCGCCGTGCGCTTCGTCCTCGTGGTGCTCGTGGTCGTCATGCGGCGCGTGCGTGACCTCGCTGATATAGATCATCGATAGCAGCGTGAAAACGAATGCCTGTACAAACGCGACGAATACGCCCAACAGCGTCAGCACCAGCGGCACGATAAAGTGCGTGAACGGCGGTGCCAGGTTCGTGATCTGAACGAACACCTGCTCGTCAGAGAACATATTCGCAAACAGCCGCACGCCCAGTGTAAACGGCCTGATCGAGCTCGAGATCATCTCGATGACAAAGATCAGCGGCGTGATGATGAATGCAAGCACGCCCGGCAGCTTCGGCCCCGCGAAATGCCGGATGTGCCCCACAAGGCCGTTCTCGGCGATGCCGACGTAGTTGTAATAAACGAATGCCGTCACGCCCAGTGCGTAGGTGACGTTCACGGACGCCGTGGGCGACATGAACATCGGGAACTGCCCCATTAGGTTTGACACCAGGATGAGCACCGCGAAAGTCGCAACGACCGGGAAGTGCCTGAATCCATGATGCCCGATGATGCTCTCGACCATCCCGCGTATCGCCAGATAGCCCGCCTCGAGCGTCAGCTGCCCGGGATTCGGGTCGTCCTGAGAAAGCTTGCCCTTCAAGATCTTTACGACAATGACCGTGATAATACACGCGATCACGAACATGATCGTGTACCACGGAATGGCGTTCTCGGCAGTGTATTCGCCGCCGAACATCTTCTCAGGCGTCGTCCCGAAGTAGGCGAAGAACTTCTTCCACATCGGATACGTCGTGTTCATCTGGATGCGATGCAGCGGCTCGCCCAGATAATGGTTGATGAATTCTACGATCAGCGGGACGTGGTGGCCGCCGCTTTCGGCAAATAGCAACATTGTGTTCAGTTACTCACGAACTATATTTCTCAAACCCGCGATAACGACCGCCAGTGCGAATGCCGCGAGGCCCAGTATCACCGCCGGCATCGGCAACGCACCGGTCAGGTAGACCAGCAGCAGCACGCCGCCGAGCACGAAGTACCTCAGCAGGTACTTAGCGGCGAGTGCGGCAGACGACCGCCCCGAGTCCGGGCTGAATATCGCCCGAGTTACGCGATCCAGCCAGATGTAATTCCCGACCGCCAGCAGCCCGCCGAATACGACGCCGATGCTGAACCTCGGCCCGGAAAATACCGCCCCCGCGGCCGCAGCCGCGGCGACGATCGCCGCCATCGTTATCAAAATTCCGCGATGCGTTACGACAGAGTCACCAGCTGTTACAGGCTCGATCTCCTCATCCATCGCAAACCGTAAATTTTACTAAGGATCGGGTGGAATTCAAAACGGCCCGCCGAGGTCCGTCTCATCATCGGGCGGCGAGATCAGCGGTTTGACCTCGGTAATGGGCTCGCGGCCCGGGAATAATCGCGAGCTCGTACGGAAAAACTGGACAAAACCGACAAGCGATCCGAGAACGATCCCGCCGACCAGGCCCCACGGCGACGTGCCCAGGATAAGGTCCGCTCCCCAGCCGAGCAGCAGCATAAACGCCACCGCGCCAAAGAACATTATCCCCAACGACCATGCCATGCCGCTGCGGCGGGCGGTCTCGGCCGGTGACTCGGGTTCGTAGGGCAGCGGAGCGAACGGCGACGCCTCGCCAACCGGCGGGGCCTGCGGCGGCTCGGGCAGCCACGGCTCGCTGACGACAGTCTCGTAGCCGTCAAACGGCTCTTCGTCGTCGTAAGGGTCGAAGTGTCTTTGAGGTTCGGGGGCCGGCGGTGGCGGCAGTTCAATAACCCGCGCCGGCGTGGTTGGCAGTTCGATCACCGGCTCGATCTCGGCCTCCGCTTCGGCCTCGATCCGGTCCGGTGCTATCGACGGATCAATGGCCGAGAATTCACTCAGCCACGGGTCATCGGGCCGTGTCTCTTCGTCCTGAGTGTCGAAAATGCTCTGTACCATCGCTCCGCTTGGTCTAATCGGAAATGATGACAGTTTCGGTAGGCGATTTCAATTCGTAAGTCGTGCCCCGCCATTTGATCCGCCGCGACAACAACGCCGCGAGGCAATTGTAGAGAAATATCGCCGGCGTTACGAGCCAAAGCGTGTTTTGCGTCAGGCCCTGCCGGCGCAATGCCGCCTCGTGATGCGTGAGTATGAGGCGAACAGCCGAGAGCCGCAACCACGATTTGCCGACGCTAAAGGCCGTGACGAGCACCATCGTCGCGAGCGCGATCCATACAGCGAGGCTATTGCTCCGGCTCAACACGGCGATCAAATAGGCCGCGATCATCACGCCGCAAAACAGTGCCGAACCGATCATCGACACCAGCCACAGATGCGGTGCGTAAACGCGTGTGATCTTCATCTGCCGCGTCGTAAATTCCAGCATCTCGCCGAACGTGCAGTCCTCGACCGATGCCGTAAGTGCTTCCGGGACAAACTTTATCCCGAGATCGGCCGCTTTTACGGCCCGAGTCATCGCAAAGTCGTCTGACAATACGCCGTGCCATTTTGTCCGAATATCGAGCCGTTCAAACGTCTCACGCCGCATCGCCATCGAGCCGCCCCAGCAGAAATTGGACTTGGTATTTGCACCCAACGCCGTCGCGATAGACGCGTTCCACACCGAGCGAAGCTCCGACCCAAACGTCGGGTTCGGCGCGATCAGCCAGCGATAGCCGGTCGCGGCACCGATCGACTCGTCTTCTAATGCGGCGGCGAGGCTTCGAAGCCAATTTCGTGCGGGCCGGGCGTCGGAGTCGGCGAAGACGAAAACCTCGGATCGTGCGTCGGCGTGAAGCACGGCCTCGCGGAGGCACTCGACTTTTTGTGCCGACGACTCGGCTTTATCGGCGATAACTACTTTTGACGCGACAGGAATCCGGTCGCTACCGCTCCCGGTTCTGAATTGAGTGGTCAAACCCTCGATGACCGCGGCGGCGGGATCGGCGCCGTCATCGATGACAAAGATGATCTCGTATTCCGGATAGTCCTGTTCAAAGAATGCTTGCAGGTTCTCGTCCAAGCCCTGATCGAGGCCTTTACACGGGACGATAACGGTCGCGAAGGGAACGTGCCCTGACGGCGGCTTTGCCAGCTCGCTTCGTACATACCTCAGATACCGAATGCCGCCGGTGAGCGACTTAAAGCTCAGCCAGATGAGCATCAACGCGAAAATATAAAAGAGCACCATCATGTCAGCCAAGTTCGAATATACTTCCTCGGCCCCGCGGCTTGCCGCTAACGCACTGCGGCGAGGCTCGCCTCGCCGGGCGAGCCGCCAAACACTCAAGTAGTAGGCTGTGCCTCCGACAAAGCGATGTCGCCCGTTGCCCCGACCAAAGCATCGGGGCCGGGCTCCGTAGGTAGTAGGGAACGATCGACGGTCAGGCAAGCCTGACCGCATTGCAATAGCGGCAAGCCGGACTTGTGTTAAACAAGATCGATCTGCTTCGCCAAAGCCACATCGACATCGGTAACGCCGCCGCGGTCATGCGTCGTCAGGGCGATCTCGCAATAGCCCCAGCCGAACGTGATGTCAGGATGATGGTCCGCGGCCTCAGCGAGTTCGCCCACGCGGTTGACGAAGGCTAAGGCCTCGGCAAAGTTGGAAAACTCCCAACGGCGCTTCAGCAATTTTCCGTCGGCCTCCCAACCGTCGATCGCGGCCGCAGCTGCCGCCAATTCATCTTCCTTCAAAATCCGTCGTTCCACTTAATTGCCTCCGGTGTTTACGCTATACTACCTATTTTTAATGCTTACGCGATTATCTAGTCTAACCTGGCCGAAGGGCAATGCGGCGCTTGCCGCCGCGGTGTCGCTCGTGCTGTTCGCCGCCTGCTCACAGCCGCCGTCAACACCGATCGAGACATTCAAAACGTACGTCAAGGCCCTGAAGGCCAAAGACATAAAGGCGATGCGAGTACTCTTGTCCGAATCGACCCTAAAGATGCACGAGCGCCAAGCCGTCGCCCAGGGCACGACCGTGGACGAGATCATCAAGCGCGAGACGCTGGTGAGCGAAAACCAGCGCACGGTCGAGTTTCGCGACGAAAAGATCGACGGTGACAAAGCTACGCTCATGGTGAAGAACGGGTATGGCTCGTGGGAGACCGTCCCGTTTGTCAAAGAGGACGGCGTCTGGAAGATCGACAAGAAAGGCTTCGCCGATCGCATGATGATGGACATCGAGCAGGAAAACAATCGCAAGCTTGACGAAATGATCAACCAGCCGCCGCCGGCTGACCCAGCGATGCCGCCGGCCGAGGACGGCTTTGCGTCCCCGTCACCGATGCCGTCACCTGTAGATGATCTCGAGGGTGAACCGCTCAGCGGCGTTCCCTCGACACCCAGCCTCTAAGGAGCATTTGTGGTATTCATCAAACCATTCCGAGCACTGCGGCCTGCGGCGGCCGAAAACGCGAAAAAGGTCGCCTGCGTGCCCTACGACGTCGTATACGAGTCTGAGGTACGCGAATACATCGCGAAAAACCCGCTGAGTTTCCTGCGCGTCACGCGACCCGAGGCCGACTTCCCGCCCGAGTTTGACCCGACGCCTGAACAGGTCTTTGCCCACGGCCGCAAAAACCTTGAAAAGTTCATCGCCGACGGCATCCTGGCCGCCGACCCTGACGACGATCTGTATGTCTATCAGCTCGCATCTGCCGGCGGCCACACCCAGACGGGCGTTGTGGGCTGCTGCTCAATAGACGAGTACGAACAGGGCCTGATCAAGAAGCACGAGAACGTTCGCCCGGACAAGGTCGAGGACCGTACCGAGCATCTGCTCGCGGTCGGCGCGCAGACGGGGCTGATCTTTCTGGCTTTTCGCGGCACCGCTGAGATCCGTCGCCTTATAGACGAGACCGTGGCGACCGAGCCGATCTACCGTTTTGAATGTCCCGCCGGCATCACGCAGAGCGTGTGGCGAGTTACTGAGACAGAGCCCTGGGAACAGGCGTTTAAAGACGTCCCATCGCTGTACATCGCCGACGGCCACCACCGCGCCGAGAGCGCAAAGCTCGCACGCGACGAGATGCGCGAGCGTAATCCGAACCATACAGGCGAGGAGCACTACAACTACGTCGTGACGGGAATGTTCCCCGCCGAGGACCTGCGAATATTGCCCTACAACCGCGTCGTGAAGGACCTGAACGGCATGACCGGCGAGGAATTTATCGAAAAACTAAAGGAGACGTTCGTCCTGACCGGCACCTGCGAAAAGGTGCCGCAAAATCACGGCGAGTTTTGTCTATACCTGGACGGCAAATGGCTGTCGTTCCGCCACAACCTGCAGTACATTCGCGAGCCAGACCCGATCGAGCGGCTGGACGTGAGCATTTTGCAGGACAATATTTTCGGCCCGCTGCTCGATATTAATGACCCTCGGACCGATGACCGCATCGGCTTCGTCGGCGGCAAACGCGGCACGCCCGAGCTCGAACGCCTCGTCGACGAGGGCATCGCAGCCGCCGCGTTCTCGATGTATCCTACGACCATGGACGACCTGCTCGCCGTCTCAGACATGGGCGAGGTCATGCCGCCAAAATCAACGTGGTTCGAGCCCAAGCTGAAGGACGGCCTGCTCATCCACATGATCTAAGATCAGAACCGGGAACGGTAGTGACCGGATTCTTGCCGGCTGAATGAACACGAACATAGCAGAAATCCGCCGCGACTATTCCGGAGAAGAACTCTCTGAGGCTGCCGTCCTGCCCGATCCATTTGCGCAATTCTCCGTCTGGATGGACGAGGCCATCGCCGCCGAGGCCCTCGAGCCGACCGCGATGAACGTCGCAACAGCAGGCTCCGACGGCCGCCCGACGTCACGCATGGTATTGCTGAAAGGCTTTGACGAAAAAGGCTTCGTTTTCTTTACGAATTACAACAGCCGCAAAGGCAGGCAGCTCACTGAGAATCCATTCGCCGCACTGAACTTCTTCTGGCCAGAACTCGAACGCCAGGTCAACATCAGCGGCAGCGTCTCAAAAGTATCCGACGAGGAATCCGACGAGTACTTCGCCTCTCGCCCTTACCTCAGCCGCATCGGCGCGTGGGCCTCAGAGCAAAGCCAGGAGATCTCATCACGCACTGTCGTCATGGCTCGGGCCGCGAAGTTCACCGCAAAATACGCCCTCGGCACCGTCCCGCGTCCCCCGCACTGGGGCGGCTTCCGCGTCGCACCCGACCGCATAGAATTCTGGCAAGGCCGCCCAAACCGCCTCCACGACCGCATCGTGTACACACTCTCGGACGGCAATTGGCGTATCGCACGGTTGTCACCCTGACTGGAGGGCAAGCATCTTGCCTGGCAAGCCTCTCGTTACCACTCAACCATCGAATGGGTCTTTTTATCTGCGCTTAGGCTATTATGAATTTAAGCAGCAGATCATGGATACCGCCGTTGACCTCATCATCGGATCACGCAGCCGCGAGTTGACGGATGGCTTTACGGTGCGCCGCGTGCTGCCTTCGTCACAGCGGCGGATGGTCGGGCCATTTATTTTTCTCGACCAGATGGGGCCTGAGATCCTGAGAGACGGTTGGGGACTCGACGTAGCCCCACACCCGCACATCGGGCTCGCGACCGTTACGTATCTCTTTCGCGGCAAGCTAATGCATCGCGACGGCCTCGGTACGGTCCAGCCGATACGCGCGGGCGAGGTCAACTGGATGACCGCGGGCAGCGGCATCGCGCATTCGGAGCGAACACCGCCCGAGAGCAGGACGGCCGGTGAAGAGATCTTCGGGGTGCAAGCGTGGGTCGCCCTGCCAGACGCTCATGAGGAAACCGATCCGGCATTTGATCACTGTGATCTGAGCGACGTACCGATCGTCGAGGACACGGGCCTTTCAGTTTCCGTCATCGCCGGCTCTCTCTACGGAGCGAGTTCCCCGGCCAAAACGCATTCGGATATGTTCTATGGGCACGTAGAGATGGCCGCGGGCGCAGTGCTGCCGGTACCTGTCGAACACCAGGAGCGCGCGGCGTTTATCGTCGAAGGCTCGGTTCACGTGCCGGCAGAGGACAGCTCGTTTGCGGCGGGCGAGTTAATAGTGTTCCGGCCCGGTGCCGACGTGGACCTCAAGGCGTCCGACGGCCCGTGCCGTTTGATGATCTTGGGCGGGGAACCTGTCGGCCAGCGGCACATCTGGTGGAATTTCGTCTCCAGTTCAATGGACCGCATCGAACAGGCAAAACAGGACTGGTCCGAGGGGTATTTTGCCCCGGTGCCCGACGAGACAGAGTTCATCCCGCTGCCATATTACGAACGGGATACGGTGGTTCGCTATCCGTGATGGCCGGGGCTAAGATGAGAGAGGTAAGAATATGAAAGTATTGATCGGATACGACGGTTCTGAGCATTCTGACGCCGCGATAGATGACCTGCGGCTTGCCGGCCTGCCGCGCGATTGCGAGGTGATGATCGCGTCGATCGGCGACCTGCTGATGAGCAGCCCCGACCTGACAGAGGTCCTCAGCCAGACGCTGATGCCCGCACGGGTCGAGGCCGGAATAAAACGAGCGCAGACACATGCCGAGCAGGTGACGCAGGAGGCCACGGAGGCGGCCCGGCGTGCAAAAGAGCGCGTCACCGATCTTTTTCCGGAATGGAACGTCCGCGCAGAAGTACTGATCGGGACGCCCGCGTGGGTGCTGATCGATGTCGCAGATAAATTGGGGGCCGACCTTATCGTCGTCGGCTCGCAGGGCAAGTCGGGCCTACAGCGCCTTTTACTCGGCAGCGTGTCAAAGCGTGTGGTCACCGATTCGCACGTCTCGGTA
>CAZWSK010000016.1:0-24962 GCA_964636445.1 uncultured Chloracidobacterium sp. | reverse complement strand
ACGATCACGACCGAGGACGTGCCGGGCGATAACCGCCGCGTCGCTACGAATTACGCGGACCTGCCGTCAGTCGTCGAGCCCGGCGCCCGCATCCTGATCGATGACGGGGCGATCGAGCTGATAGTGGAATCGGAGACCGATACCGAGATCGTTACACGCGTAGTGACCGGCGGGACACTGCTCGAACGTAAAGGCATCAATTTGCCGAACACTTCCCTGCCGATACCGTCGCTTACCGAAAAGGACCGTGCCGACCTCGAGTGGGCAAT
Organism: uncultured Chloracidobacterium sp.; assembly: GCA_964636445.1. Lineage (GTDB taxonomy): Bacteria > Acidobacteriota > Blastocatellia > Pyrinomonadales > Pyrinomonadaceae > OLB17. The sequence goes on along the minus strand of CAZWSK010000016.1, from coordinate 24,693 downwards.
CGAGCAGAACGTCGACTATATCGCGCTGTCATTCGTTCGCACGGCCGCCGATTGCAAAGAGGTCAAGGACCTCATCAAAAAGCTCAACAAACGCCCCATGGGCCGCGCTCTGCTTGTCGCGAAGATCGAAAAGGCAGAGGCGATGGAGAACCTTCTGGGCATCATCGCCGAGACCGACGGCTTGATGGTCGCGCGGGGCGATCTGGGAGTTGAAACGAGCGTTGAGCTGGTGCCGGTCTATCAAAAACGCATCATCGAGCTCGCCGTCGCGCACGATAAGTTCGTCATCACTGCGACGCAGATGCTGCAGTCGATGATCGCGAATCCATTTCCGACAAGAGCCGAGGCATCAGACGTCGCGAATGCTGTCTGGGACGGGACCGACGCCGTAATGCTCTCAGCTGAGACCGCGACCGGCAAATATCCGGTCGAGACCATCGGGACGATGGTCCGCATCATTGAGTCTGCCGAGACGATAAAGGGAGACCAGTTGAAACTTCCCGTCAAGCTCTCTCAGGAACCATCCGGCCGGACGAGCCAGGCGTTGTGCAAGGCCGCGGTCTATGCCGCCGAAGAAATACATACCGAGAAGGTCGCGGTATTTACCGAATCCGGATTGATGGCCCGACGCCTGTCGTCATTTCGTTCGGGCTTGCAGACATTCGCTCTTACGGCGTCGGACGGCGTTCGCGATCAGCTCTCTCTCATCTGGGGCGTAAAGCCTTTCTGCCACAAGGATCTGCATTCTGCTGTCGAGGCTGAGGAATTTGGAGACGCCACGATGCACGATCTGCTGAACGCCAGTGCGAGCATTGGGACGACCGAACAAATGTTGCGAACGGGCGAAAGGATGCTTCTCGAGGCCGAGGTCGTGAATGCAGGTGAGACGATGATAATGATGGCCGGACGGCTGTCAGGACACGGATTGTCGAGCTCGGTTATCGTGTGGACGATCGGGGAAAAGGTCCCGAAACGATAGTTAAACGACCGCTCCGAATAGGCGCCCTACGAGTGCCGTTGCCGCCATGGCGACGGCTCCCCAGAAAAGTACTCTCGCGGCGCCCATAAGGATAGACGCTCCGCCCGCCTTCGCTGCGACCGCACCGAGCAATGTGAGAGAGATAAGGGAACCGATCGCGACCGCCCATATCAAGGTCGAGTCTGCAGTGAACCAGGCGACGACCAACGGCAACGCCGCCCCGATCGCAAAGCTAACGGCCGAGAACACCGCCGCCTGCAGCGGCCGGGCGCTCATCACCTCCGTGATGCCGAGTTCGTCTCGCGCATGTGCACCGAGCGCGTCGTGGGCCATTAGCTGCTTTGCGACCTCAACGGCGAGTTTAGGCTCAAGGCCGCGATCCTCGTAGATCATGGCAAGTTCCTTAAGCTCAAATTCCGGCTCGTTGGCCAGGTGCTGTTTCTCGAGCTCGAGATCGGCCTTTTCGGTATCGGCTTGCGACGAGACCGAAACGTACTCGCCCGCCGCCATCGACAATGCACCGGCGAAGAGTCCGGCGACACCGGCAAGCATGATCGCACCGTGATCTGATGCCGCTGCTGCCACGCCGATCACCAGGCTCGCCGTCGAGACGATCCCGTCATTCGCACCCAAGACGGCCGCACGCAGCCAGCCTATGCGGTGCGAGCGGTGCAATTCGTTATGGATTTCGAGATGAGCGTCGATGAGACTAGTATAACAAGCTCATCAGTCGGCGTTAAGGACCTGAGCAACAGTCTCTTTTTTGAGCCCGTTACCGTTTCGCTTGTTGTAATCAGCGAGTGAGATCTGCGGGTCGCGCCAGGCGTCGAGGTGGCCGACCTGGTGGACGCACTGAATGGTGCAGTTCGGCGCACACCATTTTTCAGTGTGATATTCGCGCTCCATGTCGGCGTGGGTGTATTCGAGCAAGGGAATGCCCGGCGTGCCTCGCTGCTGAGAGCACCAAGAGACGATTCCCGCCTCGTCGATGTAAAGATATCGAGCACCGGCGCGGCAGCGCCAATCGTATTGGCCGCCGTCGACTAACGCGTCCTGGAACCAGTTCCAGCGGGCGTAGGACTTCGTGCCCTTTTTCTTGATCTCTTTGTAAACTTCCTTTTCGCGGGGCGTCAGGCCTTTTAGCAGGCCGTCGCCGTCGTGGATGACGCCGACGGTCGAGGAGAAGCCGAGTTCGCGGGCACGGCTCGCGATCTGCAGTGCCTCCTCAGGATTTGCCACGCCGCCACCGACGACGGAATTGATATTGACCTTGAACTTCGCGTGATCGCGCAGGTTCACGAGCTTTGCGTCGAGGACCTTGAGGCTCTTTTTTGAAACGTCGTCGGGCGTGACGTTGTCGATCGAGATCTGCAGGTAATCGAGGCCCGCCTCGTTGAGCTTCTTGATCTTTTCGACCTGAAAGTAGTAGCCGTTCGAGATCAGCCCGGCGATCATTCCGTGATGACGAATGCGGGCGATGATGTCGTAGATCTGCGGATGCATCATCGGCTCGCCGCCGGAGATCGTTATGACCGACGAACCGAACTCGGCAAGTTTATCAATGCGCTCGAGCATCACGTCGATCGGCACAGGATCGCTCGTCTTGTCGTACTCGTTGCAATAGGTACACGCCAAATTGCACCGCCGCATCGGCACGATGTGCACTAATACGGGATGCTTTGTCGACGCAAACGCCCGCACCGTGTGCCTGACGCCCCGTGTAAACCTGCTGAAACTGCTAGCTTTTGGCATTACCTAAACTTGCCCGAGGGCAAACACTAGATTATAGAGAAGCTCGCCAATTCAATCAAAAAGGCCCCGGCCGTCGCGGCCGAGGCCTGTAAAAGGTCCTTTCTGATTACGCCTTTATCTTTTTCACATTCCCCGGATAGTTCAGCTTAAAGATACTGCCGTTGAGCGTGGTGTTCTTTTGCAGATTGCTGAGCAATACGGTGGTGGTGTCATTGTTCTGCTCGATGATCTTCGCCTGACGCGGCATGCCGTCGGCGTCGACCCAGAGTTCGGCCATCTTGTAGCTGGTGGCCGTCTTCGGCGTCAGCTGAAGGTGCCAGGTGCGGACCCCGCCGCTGATCTGCTCTTCTCCGAGATATGTGACGTCGTAATTCGCCTCAAGCTGCGCCTTGTTCATGTTCATGAACGAAAGCGCGCCGCCGACCGAAGCATTATTCTTTGCTTTGCCTACCTGCCCAACAATGACCTGATTCAGCCGCGGGCGATACAGCTCGTAACTCTCGCCTATAACCGAAATGTGCTCTTGCACGGGTCTGGTCCAATCGATGCGCACGTAGCGACCGCGTTTGCCGCTCGCCGGCAGGTAGCTCGTGGCGCCTGTACTCGTATCTGAGACGTTGAGCTGAGGATTGTGCTTGACCATCGTCACGTCGGCCTTCAGCGACGTCAGCGACTTATTATGCTGGTCCATCCGCTTTAGGATCTCGCGAATGATCTGAGCGTCAGCGGACGACGCGCTCAAAATGCCGGTAAAAAACACAAAGAACGCCGCAAAAAATGTGATCTTAAAAACTTTCATACTAAATTATCGGCCTTGTGGCGGGACATCTTGGCCGCTGCCGGTAGATTCGACGGCGCGAACGGGCATTCGGGTTGCAGCCGGACCTTCAGACTGGTTGAACCATGACTTTGGCGTAAGGAAGATAAAGCACATTATCAGCACGCACAGCAGGTCCCACTGCCACGAGGCGCGCTCGTAATTCCAGTTGATAATGTTCTTCATCGTCTAGCTGACCACGTGCCCGTCACGCATCTGGATGGTCCGCGAGCACACGGCCGCGGCCTCGGGGTTGTGCGTGATCATGACTATCGTCTGGTTGAATTTCTCGTTCAGCTCCTTGAACATATCCAGCACGATCTGCGAATTCTCGGTGTCGAGGTTGCCCGTCGGCTCGTCGGCGAGGATGATCGCCGGGCCGTTCACGATCGCTCTCGCCAAGGCCACTCTCTGCTGTTCACCACCCGACAGCTCGGTCGGTTTATGGTGCATTTTATCCTCAAGCTTTAAGAGCCGCAATACCTCGCGGCGGCGGTCGGAACTTTGCGCTCCGTTGCCGCTGTGGATCTTTTCGGCAAGCTTAAGGTTGCCCTCAGCAGATAGCGTCGGAAAAAGGTTGAACCGCTGGAATACAAAACCGATCTTACGCCGGCGGATGTCCGTCCGCCGTGCGTCAGACACCTTTGAAAGGTCCTCGCCGTCGATGACGATGCTGCCTGACGTCGGCGAGAGGAGACCGCCGAGCAGGTGCAGCAGCGTCGATTTGCCGCAGCCCGACGGGCCCATTATCGCTACAAATTCGCCCTCATTGACGTCGAGCGTCACGCCGCGCAGGGCGGGCACGTCGAGTTTACCAACCTTGTACGATTTTTTTAGATCGACGGTGCGGACGATAGGTAACGCCATTGGTCAGGGCTGAAAACGCGTGATGTTGGTCTGGTCGCCGGGGCGCGTTGTCGTCTGGTTTACGTTCTCGGTCAGTTTCTGATCGAGATCGACTTCCTCGAGCTTCCAGGTGTTCTTTAAAACGAACGCGTCGGCCGGGAACCTGTGCCCGATCAGCACATCTTCCGGCGTTTGATAGGTCAGCTTCATCGAATACCGTTCTTTCGGCCTCGTCACCTGGATCTCGAGCGGCAGATTGGCGTAACCGCCGCTGGCGGTCAAGTTGCCCTCTTTCCCGTATACGATGTCCGACTCGATCTCGCCTGCAGCGTCGAAGATCTGCTGCCGAGCCAGCCGAACCGTGCCGACACGGTCAAACCAGAAGCGGCGAATGATCTTCAGGGAATCGCCCGCCTTTGCGTATTCATCGAGCAGATAATAGCCGCGCGTAACCGTGCGGATCGGTGATTTTTTCTGGACCGTCCTGTCTTCTTCTACCTCGTAGATCGTGCTCTGCGCGTAAACGTACTCAGGACTCGTCGGCCTGACGAGCATCGCGTCAGTAAAATGCTGCGGACGCAGGTTAGAGAATGCGTTCAGGTTCTCTTTCGCCACTGTGGCATCTCCGCCGGCCTCGTTAGACAGGGTCTTCTGCAGTTTTGAGTAATCGGCGGTATTCGTGCCCTTGATAAACTTTTTATATTTCCCCGAACCGCCGTCCTGCAATATCGCTACGCGGAATTGTGCTCCGTCAGAGGTCATCTGCGCGACGTCGGACTTGATGATGGGCACCTGAACTTTTAGCAGGATCATTCCGGGCCTTTGAACGACGACCTCGCCGTCGGCCTGGCGATAGACCTCCTTGCTGCCGAACTCGGCAAAGGAATTGTCTTCAAAGCTAAGGTCCATTTTAGCCCGCATCGAATCGACGCGAGCGTACCGGTCGATCTCGCTCATCAGCTGAGCCTGGCTGGCGTCCTCGACCTTAAGCAGGCGGGCCGTCGCCTTGTCCTGTTTGACCTTAATGCAGCCGAACGAGAACGCCGCCGCGACCAATATGACGGCGAGCGAGCCGAAACGCATTCTGTATGACCGATCGATCATTCGTGTCCGATGTTGCTAACGGGAACCGCCGTTGCCATCTAAAAGCCCTCGACCAACCCCGGCGCGTGCAAACCGAAGATAATAACACGTCAAAAACGGCATTTCCAATTAAGCAAATACGCGGAGACAGGTGCATTTTGTTCCCTGCTCCGCGTAAGTTTTTTCGACCGACGGCGAGCTTTTCAGCCTGAGAAGACGCCGGTGCTTCTGGTCAGGTAATCCTGCATCGTGTACGCGAACATGATCGCCATCCAGAAAAAGCTTGCGACGACAGCCAGCCAGATCAGTTTTGGGCTCCAGCGGACATGCATAAAAAAGAGCATGACGCATGCCATTTTGGTGAAGGCGATCAACAGAGCGACGAGTGTGTTCGCTCCCGGAAAGATCCAGTCCATATCGACCATCGCCGCCAGATACGTAATGATCGTGCCGACAACGAGGACGAGAAAGACGCCGATATAGCCCGGAAGGCCGATGTGTTGTTTGCCAAGTTCAGTGTGCTCTGACATAAGCGATCACCCTAATGCATAAAGTGCCTGCCGAGCAGGTACAGCAGCGGGAAAAGGAAAATCCAGACGATGTCGACAAAGTGCCAATAGAGGCCCGACATCTCGACCGGCATGTAATAGTCAGGGCCGTAGTAGCCCTTCCATGCGGTCCACAGCAGCCACAGCATGATACCGAGGCCGACGATCATATGCAGCGCGTGCAGGCCGGTCATCACGAAATAAAGGTAGTAAAAACTGCGTACCTTTTGGCCGAATTTAGTTACATCGATCTCGCCGTTTGAGAAGTAGCCTATCTTCTCATAGGTCGTGAGATAATTGTGGTCCTGGGCCAGCTTGACGAGCGAGCAATCCGTCCACATAAAATCGCCCTTAGGATTGGGGTGCTCGACCGCCGGAGCGTTATGGTCGACCTCCCAGCAGGGCTTCTCAGCAGCGGTCGAGTGAGGGGCGGCCTTGTCTTCTTTGACCTTCTTGTTCCAGCCGGTCACCGGCACCAGGCCGTGGTTGTATTTATCGGTGTACTCGATCGCCTTCACACCGAGGAATGCCGCGCCAAATATCATCGTCAGCACGATCATAATGACCTGCATGCCTCGATTGCCCTTTTGCGCGTAATAGACCGTCAGGGCCATCGTCAGCGAGCTGACAATGAGCACGAGCGTGTTGAATCCGCCCCAGAACGCGTCCAGGTGGTTACTCGCCGCGGCGAACGCCATCGGGAACTTTGAACGGAAGACAAGGTACGCGGTAAACAGCCCGCCGAAGAACATGATCTCCTGCACGAGGAACATCCACATCCCGATCGAGACGCTCTCCTCCTGCTGGCCCATGTCATCGAACTGATGCTGCAGCCCGGGCTCGTGATAAACGAATTTGTCAGAATAATGTGACGACATCGTGTTCAATTACGAATTACGAATTATGAATTACGAATCTTGGATCGTAATTCCTAAGATCGTAATTTTATGCTCCCAGCGCTTCCCGCTGTCTTGCTCCCTCCAGGTCCATACCGCTTTCTTCGCCGAACTCGTAAGCTTCCCAAGTGACGACCGGCATGACGTCAAAATTCTCGGTCGGCGGAGGCGAGGACGTTCTCCATTCAAGGCCAGGATGCATCCAGGGATTATCGGCCGCCTTTTTCCCGTAAAACAGCGAGTGCACCAGATAGATGACCGGCAGCACAAGGCCTACACCGAGAACGGACGCGCCCGCGGTCGAGAAAATGTTCAGCACCTGGAATTCTTCCGGATACGCCGCGTACCGCCGCGGCATTCCCTGATAACCGAGGATGAACTGCGGGAAGAAGGTCAGGTTGAATCCAACGAAAACCAGCATCGCCGAGATCTTGCCCCAGAATTCGCTGTACATCCGCCCGGTCATCTTGGGCCACCAGTAATGGATACCGCCAAGGTACGCGACGACCTGTCCGCCAACCATCACATAATGGAAGTGCGAAACAACAAAGTAAGTATCCGTGAGATGGACAGTCAGTCCGATCGAGCCGAGAAAAAGGCCCGTCAACCCGCCGATAAGGAAAAGGCCTAGGAACCCGATACCGTAGAGCATCGGCGTACTGAAATCGATCGAGCCTTTATAAAGCGTTGCGGTCCAGTTGAACATCTTGATCGCCGACGGAACTGCGACGACCATCGTCAAGAACGAGAACACAAGTCCCGCATAGATCGACTGCCCACTGACGAACATATGGTGGCCCCACACGAGGAAGCCGAAGACGGCGATGGCGATCGATGAAAAGGCGATGAATTCGTAGCCGAAGATCTTCTTTCGCGAGAAATTCGATATAAGTTCGCTGACCACGCCCATGCCCGGCAGGACCATGATGTACACGGCCGGGTGCGAATAGAACCAGAACAAGTGCTGGAACAGGATCGGGTCGCCGCCGATCGCCGGGTCGAATATACCGACGCGTGCCACACGCTCAACGGCGAGCAGGAGGATCGTGATCGCAACCACCGGCGTTCCCAGGATCATCACAAGCGATACCGCGTAATGCGCCCAGACGAATAGCGGCATCCGGAACCAGGTCATTCCCGGCGCCCGCATCGTGTGTATCGTGACGATAAAGTTCAATCCGGTCAGGATCGACGAGAACCCGTTGATAAAGATGCCAAGCCCGACCAGCATCACGTAGGAGTTAGAGAATGTCGTGCTGTACGGCGTATAGAAGGTCCAGCCGGTATCGACGCCGCCCTGCATCAGGGCGATGACCGTCAAGATGCCGCCTATCCAGTAAATATAAAGACTGAGAAGGTTAATGCGCGGCAGGGCCAGGTCCTTTGCCCCGATCATGATCGGCAACAGGAAATTGCCGAGAACGGCAGGGATCGACGGTATCAGGAAGAAAAAGATCATCAGGATACCGTGCTGCGTGAATACCTTGTTATACGTCGCGGTCTCAAAGAGATCGCTGTTCGGCGTGAGCAGTTCGAGGCGGATACCGGCGGCGAACAGTCCGCCGCCCAAAAAGAACAGCGAGATCGTGATCAGATACATGATCGCGATACGCTTGTGGTCCTTGGTCAACAGCCACGACTTCAGCGTCGTGCCGTTGGTAAGGTAATTCAGCCTCGGCCCGTCGTGTGTGCTTGAGATTGCGTCGTGCGTCTGCATAAAAACTTCCTTTGCCCTGCCCCCTACTTTATTCTAATTGCTCGGCTTGTTCGCCGGCGTGTTCGGGTTGCTGCCCGGGGCCTCGTTCTTTCCACGGTCTGCCTTAGGCGGCGTCTGGCCCTGCATCGCCGTGTTTGCCGGAGCGCTCGCGGTATTCGCCGCTGGCGCGGCCGCAGCAGGAGCTGCCCCAGCGTTAGGGCTTAACGATTTTATGTATGCGACGAGGGCATTTAGCTGCTCCTCGGTCACCTGCCCCTTAAACGTCGGCATTATCGGCTGGAAGCCCTCTACGATCTGGGATGCCGGATTCAGGATCGAATTGCGGATATACTGCTCGTCCGCAATAACTGTCTGTCCGCCTACGAGCTTGACCTCGTGATTAAAGATGCCCTCGAGCTTTGCTCCGCGTTGTGCCGGCCCGCCCGCGTGGCACGAAGCGCAGCCCAGCTTGTTCTGGAAAAGGTCTTTGCCCTGCTCGACCGGCGTCTGGCCGGACACGTTGCCGCTCAGCCAGTTGTCAAAGTCCCGCTGCTCCATCACATAGACGTACCCCCCCATTCCGGAGTGATTCAGACCGCAATATTCGGCACAGAAGAGGTGATATTTGCCCGGCACAGTCGGCTTGAACCACATATACGTGTAGCGGCCAGGCACCGCGTCGACCTTCGTCCTGAAAGCAGGAATAAAGAAATCGTGCAGCACGTCCTCGGTCGTCATCGTGATCTTGATGTTCTTGCCGACAGGCACATGCAGTTCATTGATCTCGCGCTGGCCGGTCTGGTGCTGTATCTTCCACATCCATTGTTTGCCGACGACGAACACTTCCATCGAATCGTCCGGCGGCGTGTATTGATTAAAGTACACGATCGCACCGCCGAGAAAGATCGTCATCGAAACGATGAATGGTATGATCGACCAGACCGTCTCTAGCACCATCGAGCCATGCATTTCCTCGGGCGTCGCGTACTTTTCAACCTCTCGATATCGGATCGAGAAGATAAAGATCGCAACCACGATCGGTATCGTGAACGCTACCGACACAGCGATAAGGTAGAAGTAAAGAAGATCTACCTGCCAAGCAAAGCTGGAAGCTGCTTCAGGAAAAAATGGTACCCACGTTGTGCTCTGCATAGTTCGTTAGTGACAAGTTATAGGTGACAGGTGACAGGTGACGATCAAGGTCACCGGCTCTTGTCACTTGTCACTCGTCACTTGTCACTTTCTTCGCCTTGTTCCGCCGCCAAAATACAAATCCCATCGCTCCGAGGCCGAGCAGCGTCAGAACGCCGCCGAGGCGTATCACGCGCAAGATCGCCAATCCATACTTCCCAGTGGCCGGGTCGTAATGAAAACAGTAAAGCAGTAATTTCTCTGCCGGATTGCCGACCTTATTCTCCGCCGATTCCATCAATCCGAACTTGAGGTCACGCGGCGAATAATCGATCCCGTAAAAATATCTGGACAGCCGCCCGTCGGGCGTCGTCACCATGACGGCGGCGGCGTGAGCGAACTGCTTGCTCTGCTCGTCCCACTCGAATCCGAATCCGGCCGCGGATGTCGCCGCCTCGATCGATTCTTTCGTCCCCGTGAGGAAATGCCAGCCCTTCTCACTGCCCGGGCGGTTGTAGCGTTCGATGTAACCGGCTTTTTTAGCCTTTGCAATGGCCGGCGAATCGAACTCCTTCGCATCAAAACTGATCGCGACTACGTCAAAATCCTTTCCCGCGTCAAGACTGACCCCCTTCAGCGATCCCGTCAGCCCGTTGAGCACCTGATTGCACAGCATGGGGCACTCGTAATACACGAACGCTACGATCACAGGCCTGCCGTTATTGAAAAAACTACCAAGCTTTACCAGCTTGCCGTCCTCGTCTTTGAACTCGGCATCGAGCGGCAGCTGCTCGCCGAGTTTCTGCTCGATGCCGACCTTCTTCAGCGCCTCGGGCAGCCCCTCGTTAGTGGTCACGTTCGGGTCGTAAACCTTGGGCGAGTACAATGGCGAATCGTAGTGTTCGGCCTTTTGAGCCTGCACGTGAAGCGAGGCAATGCCAAAGATCACGAAGGCAACGGCCAGAGCGGCCCACGCCCCGCTCAGGCGGGGACGCTTCGCTCCTAGATTTTGTGACCTGAACATCATTTTACCTTCGTTTCTCAGACGCTACTCTGCCTGAACTCGAATCGGAAAAAAACGTATGTGATTCCTCGTACTGTTTCGCGGCTGCTTCATCAACCTTGGCCTTCGGGTTGGTCGCGATGAACCGGTCGATCGCCTCGTGAATTGGCATCATCGAGACCGCACCGGTTTTCGGGTCCTTACGGCCGTGTTCCCACATATTGTCCCACTGCTTTTTCAACTCCCAATACTCTGACTGAGGTACCGCAAGTTCCATATTGACCCAGCCCTTCTCGGAATCGACCCCGAAGCCGGGTGCCGATTGAAGCCGCGGTTCCGGCGGAAGGCGCTCCTTATCGCTCATCAGCATCGGATTGGGCTGACGGGCGTTCTCTTCGGCATGATAGTCCTTCATCACGTTGAGCAGTGCCCACATAAGGCCGAACGTGATAACGATCAGCAGAAGGAGCCCGATAGCGAAGTAGGTGATCCCCTTGAACTCGATCTCGTTCAGCTCATAAGCCCTGTCCAGGTCGGCGATGTTGTCAGTATGCTTCTTTGACGACATATCTTTAATGCCCCTTGCCGTGATGTATCGCCTCTTCGAGATACGGGTCCTTTACCGGCACGAGGGGCCGCTTTGCCAATTCACCAAAAAACCACCACAGCCAAATGCCCCCGACCGCGATCGGCGCGACGATATCCAGCCAACTGATGTAGAACGCACCGACCTCCAGGCCGCGCGGATCGATTCGCGGCGTCGGGCCGATCTGATAGAACATGTCGACAAGCCGCATAAAGAGGACGAATATCGCTATCCCCGCCAGCCACTTCGCTCGGCGTTTGAAGTCCTGCTGCAGCAAAACAACGAACGGGAACGCGAAATGAAAGATTATCAGTATCCCGCCGATCCAACCCCAGCCGCCTTTCATACGGACCAGGAACCAGCCCGTTTCCTCTGGGATGTTGCCGGACCAGATGATCAGGAACTGCGAAAAATTGAAGTACGCCCAAACCATCACGAGCGCCAGCATCAGCTTACCGAGATCGTGGAAATGACGCTTTCCGAGCACGGCGTTCATCGGAGCCGAACCAAGGAGGTTCGCCATCAGGGCGACCATGAAGCAGAAGCAGCTCAACGCCCATCCCGCGACGAAAAGCAGGCCCCAGATCGTCGAGAACCAGTGCGGGTCGAGGGTAAGCACCCAATCGACGACCGCAAACGTCACGACGAGCGCATAGATGACCATCATTGGCCCGGAAAACCTCGACGACCGCTCGAGCAGCAGCCGGGCATCCTCGACCGACTCGGCCCTGTCCTGCTGGATACTCCATTTATTGAGCAGGTGGATCATCACATAGAACAGGAAAAAGTAGATCGCGCTGCGCACGATCCAGAACCACGCGGTCATATAAATACCGCGGTGCTGCATAATATGATCGGTCGGCGGCAGGTGCGTCCATTCGTACACGCTGTGCGTATACACCCCAACGGCCAGCGGAATGAAGAGTAGGATGACCAGCGGCAGCGTTCTCGTTCCCGCCTCACAGGCACGGCGAATAACGACGCCCCATGCACCGCCCGTCAGATACTGAAGCATCAACACGCCAAGGCAGCCGATAGCGATGCCGCCCCAGAAGATAAACCCGAGCAGCCATGAGCGTAGGGCTTGTTCCGTATTAAAGTACAGTCCGACCGCCCAGATAATGAGCGCGATGCCGCCGATGCCGAGCGACAGGGCTCGCCAGCGGTTGATCACGTCAGGGGCCTGGTAGTTATCGAGATTCGCCATCTTAATGAGGGCCTCCGGGGGTGGTCTCACCCTGCTTCGAAGGCTCTGTCTTCAATACGGTCCTCAGATTCTCTTCCGGGCTCTGGCTGACCTGCAGCGCCCTGATATAGGCGACGATCGCCCACCGGTCGGCAGGCTGCACCTGGTAGGCGTAGGAGCTCATCCTGCCCCAGCCGTTGGTGATCACGTCGAAGAAATGCCCCACAGGCGCGTTTCGCAGCCGGTCGTCATGATACGTAGGCGGCTTAGGAAATCCGCGGCGGACGACCATTCCGTCGCCGTTGCCCACAGGGCCGTGACACACGATGCAATAGATGTTGAACCGCTCGCGGCCGCGTTCCACCAGCTCCTTGGTGACCGGCACCGGGAATTCATCGATGGCGTTGGGAAAGCTTGTAACGAGCGTGTTGCCGGTCGCATCCGTTGTCGATTGCACGGGAGCATTCAGATCCGGGTTGTCGATCTTGCCTGTATAAAAAGCCTTGTTCGCTCGCAGCTGCCCGCGTGCAACCGTTCCCTCTACCTGGTCGCGAGAGGCTCGGCCGTCCGGGAAGAAATCGCTCCTTTTGTACACCTTGTACCGCGGCTGGTCCTGCATATCAAAACGGACGCCGCAGGCAGAAGTGAGAATACAGAAGATAGAAATCAGAAGGCCGCCGTAAACGCCCGCTCTCGTCTTCTGACTTCGGAATTCTGAATTCTGAATTCTATTCAGGAACATCGAACACCTCCTGCGCGCCCAAGGTTCCCATAAATGCACGGGTCCCGTCGTATTCGTACTTTTCATCATCCGCCTGGATAAGCAGGAAGAACTTTTCGCGCGTCGCCAGGGCAAACCGCGGCACATTAAAGACCGGGTGATACGGCGACGGGAGGCCGTTCAGAAACAGCATTCCGAATACGGCCGTGAATGCTGCGAACAAGATCGTCAGCTCGAACATCGGCGGGATGAAGGCCGGCAGCGAAAAGTGCGGGCGGCCGCCGACGATGATCGGAAAATCTATCACGTGCACAAAGTACTGCAGGCCGAGGCCCGTTAGAAGACCCGTGATGCCGCCTGTAAAGATCAGATACGGCAGGATCGACCTCTTGATGCCCAGGGCCTCGTCGATCTCGTGCAGCGGAAAGGGCGAGAACGCGTCGGTCTTCTTATAGCCCGCGTCGCGCACAGCCCTGGCCGCGTCGACCAGTTCGGTCGCCGTATCAAATTCGGCCATTATCCCATGTAGCCTCTCAGCCATAATGCCTATTGATTCGGTGGATCCGTACGGTCGTACGTGTATTCCACCTCGATCACGTTCTCCTCAAAGTCCTGATGATGCCCGTGAACATTCGCCTCGGGCAGCAGCGTCCTGACCTCAAATATCGAAATGATCGGCACAAACCTCACGAACAGATAGATCAGCGTGAAGAAGAACCCGATCGTACCCGTGAACATCGAGATGTCGAACATCGTCGGGCTGTACATCGCCCATGACGACGGCAGAAAGTCGCGGTGCAGGCTCGTTACGATGATCACGAACCGCTCGAGCCACATACCGACAGAGACGATCACCGAGATGACGAAAAGCCAGAATTCGCTCTCTCTGAACCGCTTGAACCACAGAAGCTGGATCGACAGGCCGTTGCAGAAGATCAGAAGCCAGTAAGACCACCAGTACGGGCCCTCCCATATGCGGTTCTTGACCATGAAGACCTCATACTGCGACGCCGAATACCAGCCGAAAAACGCCTCCATCGCGTAGCCGTACACGACGATCAGGCCCGTCGCGAGCATCACCTTCGCCATATAGACGAGGTGCTGGTGCGTGATGAAATCCTGCATCCGGTACCAATGCCTGAGCGGAATGCACAGGATCAGCACCATCGCAAAGCCCGCGAATACAGCACCCGCGACGAAATAGGGCGGGAAAATGGTCGCGTGCCAGCCCGGCAGCTGTGCCACCGAGAAGTCGAACGACACGATCGAGTGCACTGAGAGCACCAGCGGCGTCGAGATGCCGGCAAGGATCAGATACGCGATCTCATACCTGTGCCAGTGCCTGGCCGAACCGCGCCAGCCCCACGAGAGGATGGCGTAGATGAACCTGAAATATTTGTTCTTGGCCCGATCGCGCAGCGTTGCAAAATCCGGAATAAGCCCAACGTACCAGAACAGCAGTGAAACGGTCGCATACGTGGACACCGCAAAAACGTCCCAAATGAGCGGCGAGCGGAACTGGGGCCATATGCCCATTACGTTCGGATACGGAAACAGCCAGTACGCCGCCAGCCAGGGTCGTCCTGTATGCAGGAGCGGGAACATCGCGGCGCAAGCCACGGCGAAGAGGGTCATCGCCTCGGCAAAACGGTTGATCGATGTTCGCCACTTCTGGTTCAACAGCAGCAGAATGGCGGAGATCAAAGTTCCCGCGTGCCCGATACCGATCCACCAGACGAAATTGATGATGTCAAAGGCCCAGCCGACGGGCTGGTTGTTTCCCCAGATGCCGATACCGTTGGCCAACAGCCAGATGGTCGTGAACAGCAGGGCCTGCGCGACCATGAAGGCCAGACCGAATCCAATAAACCAGTGAAACGGCGTGCGCTTCTTTAGCGTGACGTCGCCGATCTTGTCAGAGACGCTGGCAAACGAGTGGTCGCCTTCGACCATCGCCGGATGTAGCTTTTGTTGAAGATCTCTATCGTCCATCAACTAGTGTTCGCCTCCCGGCACAGTCTTTGTTTCCCTCATACCTGACTCGGGCTGTTCCTCAGAGCCGTGGCCCTTTTTCATCGGCCTATAGTCCGGCATTTCCTTGTTCTGATTCTTGAGTCCGGCAAGATAAGTCGTTCTCGGCTGCGTATTTAGCTCGTTCAGAAGTTTGTAATCGCGATGGTCCTTCTTCGCCTTCGCGATCTTGCTGTTCGGGTCGTGCATGTCGCCGAAGGTGATAGCGTCGGTCGGGCAAACAGCCTGACACGCCGTGACGACCTCGCCGTCGCGGATCTTACGGCCGTCTTTCTCAGCCTCGATGCGTGCGGCGGAGATACGCTGTGTGCAATACGTGCATTTTTCCATCACACCGCGGCTTCGGATCGTGACCTCTGGGTTGCGCATCAGTTTGTACTGCGGCGTGTTCCAATCCTGATACAGCAGGAAGTTAAACCTTCGGACCTTGTACGGGCAGTTGTTCGAGCAATAACGCGTTCCGACACAGCGGTTATAGACCATGTCGTTGAGGCCCTCGGCCGAGTGGACAGTTGCGTGGACCGGACAAACGACTTCGCAGGGTGCCTGTTCGCACTGCTGACACAGCACCGGCTGGAAATACGGCCCGTCGGGATGCGCAACATCGCCGCCGTAATAGGCGTCGACTCGCATCCAGTGCATTTCGCGGCTGCGTTCGACCTGCTCCTTGCCGACGACAGGAATATTGTTCTCGCTCTGACACGCGACCACGCAGGCGTTGCAGCCGACGCACGAGTTGAGGTCGATGGTCATTCCCCACTTGTAATTCTTTTCGTAGACCGCCTGATGCTGCTCGTAGGGGTACATCGACTTGGGATATTCGTCGTGCTGATGACCGAGATCGGGGTTCTTTTCAAATTCCTCGAGGTCCCAGACGCGCAGGAGGTCGCGACCTTCCATATTGAAATGGATCTGCGTCGACGCGATCTGTGTCGCAGCACCCTGTTTGGCCAGCTCGCCAAACCCGTAATTCATTGCATCTGAACGCCTTACGTCGAATGCGTTGTAGCCGATACCGGTACCTACACGCCCCGCGCGCGTGCGGCCGTAACCCATAAAGATCGTAATGACGTCGTCCGGCTGGCCCGGTGCTATCCACATCGGGACGGGGGCCTTGATGTCCGCACCCTGATATTTGAGCGTGACAAGGTCGGAGAATTGATTGCCGCCGTAGGTGTTGATAAAGCTCGTGCCCTGCGAGCCGCCTGTCATTTCACCAGCGGCATTCGCGGTATTCACGCCGAGTCTCTCGGCCGTCTTGGGACTGATAAGGGCCACATTTGCCCACGTGATCTTGGTGAGCGGATTTGGCAGTTCCTGCAGCCAGCCGTTATTCGCGAAGCGCCCGTCATAGATGCTCGGGTCCGGCAAGATCGAGACCTCTACAGCACCTGACACCGTGGGCTTAGCCTCGGGCTGTGCGAGAAATGTCGTATTTACCGCGACCGTCTTCGCCGCGGCTGCAGAATTAGGAATGACACCGTCGTGAACGGCCTTTCGCCAGTTGTCCTCAAAGCTGCGCGCCGGCGATGCGGCTGCCGGAGCAGCGGGCGTGGCAGCCGGAGTCGCCTTAGGTTCCGCATCGGGCTCGGCCGTCGGTTCGCCTGGCGTGGGCACGACTTTAGGCTCGGGCCTGGCCGGTGCGGTCGCCGTGATATTGGCGGTCTGCCAGTACGCCTTGACGATGTCGAGATCCTTTTTATCGAAATTCTCTCTGAAGAAGAGCTGCACGACCTCGTGAATGCTCTTACTGTCGTACAGAGGAGCTATCAAAGGCTGGACTATCGAGGTCGTTCCGTCGTAGGCCCGCGCATCGCTCCAACCCTCGAAATAATGCTTCTGCGGAACGTGCCAGTGGCATTGTTCGGCAGTCTCGTCAAAATGCGGCCCCAGATGTACACGCATCGGGACCTTATCGAGCCGCGCACGGTCCAGCTTCAGGTCAGCTGGCGTGTTGTATACCGGATTTCCTCCGAGCATCACCAGCATTTTCACGCGGCCGGCGTCGATATCGGCGATAAGCTCACGCAGTTGCTCGATCTGTGTCTTTTCCGTTCCAGGCGAGAAGGGATCAGTGTAAACGACCGTTTCACCGACGTTGCCCAAGGCAGCGTTCATTGCGTGCGCAAGGGCGTGAACCATGGGCGATGCGTTATCGCCTGCAACGACCAATGATCTGCCCTTGTGCTCGACGAGGTCCTTAGCCATCGCGGCGATCCACTGCGCGTTCTCGGTGTAGGATGAATTCGCCCCCGCGACGCCGACGGCCTTTGCGATCGCCTTGGCGACCTCGCTCAGTTGGCTCGGCTTCACAGCCAAACGGTGATCGGCTTTCGCTCCCGTGATCGTGATGGTCGTCTCGACGCAGTAGAGCCGGTTGATCTCTTTGTGCTCTTCCGAGAAGTTCTTGCCCTTGGCGTAGTCCTTTATATAACCGACGTTGAAATTTGAGAACAGGTCATAGTCGAGCGAGAGAATGCGCTCGGCCTTATCGAACTTGTAGACCGTCTGAACGGACGAACCGAACGCCATCCGCGCGCCCGCGGTGGCATTATCGGAGTTTACGGGCTCATATTGGACCCACTTCGCATTCGGCAGTTCTGCCTTTAGCTTATTGAACTGATCGATCAGAGTCGGCGATGTAACCGTCTCGGTCAAAAATCGGATTCCCGCGCCGCCGTCCACGCGATTCGCCTCGATCGACGAACGCAGATCGGCCATGAACGATTCCCAGGTCTTCGAATTGCCGCGAAATGTTATCTCTTGCGAACGATCGGGATCATACATGTTCAAGACCGAGGCCTGAGCGAAAATATCGGTCGCCCCCCTGCTTCCCGGATGGTCCGGGTTGCCCTCGACCTTGATCGGGCGGCCTTCGAATGACTTGGCCAGAAGCCCTGTAGCAACGCCGCTGAGCGACATGGCCGTAGCGAAGAAGCTCGGCTTGCCCGGCAGCGTGCCCTCAGAAGGATTCTGAACATAGGGGACGATCTTCTCGGCGGGCTGGATAACACACCCTGTCAGCCCGGCAAAAGCAAGCGACGCGCCCATCACCTTTACAAAATTGCGTCGGCTGAGCGTGTCGTCCCATTCCTCGATCTCGTGCGGATACTCGCGGGCGACAAATTCCTCAAACTCCGGCGCGTCGACAAATTCCTCGACGCTGCGCCAGTATTCCTTGCCGTTCTGCGACAATATCTTGTCGCGAAGCAAGGCAAAATTCTGTTTGCTTTCCGGGCTTGGCATAGTCTATCGGTGACAGGTTGAGCAGCTCGTCAACATTTCCCTGCTCCTGATCTTGTAATCCGCCTTCATCTGCTCACGCTGGGCGGCGTCCGCATCGCCGTCCTGCCATTGCATGTTATATATCTCGCTCTTGGGTCTAATGAATTTCTCCGGCTGACGGTGGCACGCGAGGCACCATTCCATCTGGAGCGTGTTTTCTTGAAACACCGCCGGCATATTGTCGATCTGCCCGTGGCACGTAGAACAGCCTACGCCCTTGGCCACGTGAATGCTGTGGTTAAAATACGTGTACTCGGGCATGTCGTGAACACGCTCCCACATGATCGGCTTGTTGTCCCGGAAGCTCGCCCTGACCGGTTCGAGGTACGGGCTGTCGGCCCACAACTGGCTGTGGCAGTTCATGCACGTCGCCGTCGAAGGCATGCCTGCTGTCGCCGTCGTCTCGACGGTCTGGTGACAATAGCGGCAATCGATGCCGTCGTCACCCACGTGATGCTTGTGGCTGAACTGGACCGGCTGCTGCTTTTCGACGTAGCGGCCGGTGAGATACGACGAGCGGGCGATCTGTGTGTATGCGAAGAACGCGGTCCCGGCAAGGACGACGACAGCGACCATGCTGATCCGGGCTATATTGTTTGCACTTCTTCTAAAGATCTGCGCCATAACGTGTCAAACCGCGGACGTACTGCTACAACGAAACCCCGCTAACTCTCGATCTCGAGAAATAGCCGGCGGGGCTGATGTGTACTTAAGAATGCGTAACCGTAAAACCGTAAACGATTCTACTAAAAGTTCGCGAAACCGCAAATCGCACTAGTATAAATTAAGAAACCCGAGAGCGCAGTGCAATGGGTCATATAATTAGCATCCTTAATAAGCTTGATTAATACCCGTTAGCCCTGCCCTGACTGTCTGCTGAGATACGCAGCGCCGATCGCAGCGGCATTTGAGCCAAGAGCTCCCTCGACGATGCTCGTCGAGTCGAAGGCAGGCTTGAACGCAAATTCTTTCGCACGGTCGATGATGGCGTTGAGCACGACGTGCTTGGCCTCCATTATCGCCCCGCCGATCACGATCTTCTCGATATTGAGCAGGTTGATGACGCCGGCGATAGCGGATCCCACATACGAGCCTGTTCTCGCGAGCATCATTTGGGCAAAATCGTCATCCTTTTCGGCCGCCGCGATTATGTCGCTCAGGCGAATGCCTTCTTCCCCCAACCGGTTCAGGGATGAGGTACTGTCCTGATGAAACCTGCTTCGGGTACGGCGCAAAATGCTGGAAGCCGACGCCACCTCCTCAAGCTTCATTCCCTCGGAATTTATCGTGACGTAGCCAAATTCGCCGGCGTAGCCCGCCGCGCCGCGCCAGATCTCGCCATTGAAGATAAACGCTCCGCCTACGCCGTCGCCCAGGGTCGCAAAGAACATATTGCGGCTTCCCAGTCCGGCTCCGCAGCAAAACTCGCCATACGCCGCTGCGTTCGCGTCATTCTCGATCACGACGGCCATGCCGGTGGCCGCACGCACCTGATCGGCGAGGTCGACATTCATGTGTTCGGGGAGGTTTGCCGAGTAGGCAACGCGACCGCTCGCCCGATCCACGAGGCCCGGCACGGCGATACCGATGCCGGCAAGATCACCGTGCTGGGTGCGCATCGCTCCGACTAGTTCGGCTAGCTCTGCGGCGACATTCGCCGAGCCCTCGACCGGTACCGATCGTGTCTCGACGACCTCATCACTCGCGCCAAGTACCGCGGCGTTCAGTGACGCTCCGGTTATCTCGATGCCTAATCGGCCGTTTGCCTCAGACATAATGAGTAAGTGTTTTTACCAGCGTAAAGAGGCGATTTTAGTCAGTGGCAACGGCACTGTCAAACACGCCATCGGACCGAGTAAGCCGCCGCTACTGCTTTGACGCGATGCCCGCGTAGGGGCTAATCTCGTTTTAGCTATTGCCGTGGAATGGCTGCGCCTTGCGGCCCGCGTTTATGGAACAGCAGTTTTACGAACTCGTTGCCGAATGGGGACTTTTCGCGGTCTTCGCCTTGTGCACCGTCGAGGGCGATATGACGCTGCTGCTCTCTGGCATCCTCGCGCACAGCGGTTTTTTCGGGCCGTATAGCTTCATAAAGGTATTATTCTTCGGAACGCTCGGAGGGATTGTAGGCGACTGCGCCGGTTACGGCATCGGCCGCATTTTTCACGAGCAGGCAAAGGACTACCGCTTTTACCAAGTAGCCCAGCCTCGCATCGAAAAGCTCATCGAAAAGTTCGGCAGTTCCGCCATCGTCATCTCAAAATATATCTACGGGATCCGCGTCGCGATGTGCGTCTTTTACGGCGTAGGACGGATGCCTTTCCCACGTTTCCTTATGCTGAGCGCGATCAGTTGCTCAATATGGGTGATGCTGCTTACGGGCGTCGGCTACTTTTTCTCAGGGTTCATCACATCGATCATCGGCGACTATCAACGCATAGGCATCGCTCTTTTCATGATCGTGATGGTCGGGGTGATCGTGTTTTACGTTCTTGAACGCTACTGGCTGTCTGAAAAGGTCGAGGCCGCCACACCCGAGACCATTCAGAAGATCGAAGAGAAGCTCCACGCGGTCGAAGAGGTCGCGCAGGAGAAGCTTCACGACCTCGGCGAACGCCTCCACTTCACCAGAGAGCCCGGCCGCGACGATATCGACCCGCCGCCTCCGCCGCAGGTTAAGTCGACCGAAAAGAACGTTTAAATCTTTACTTGTTACGGTTTACGGTTTACTGTTCACTGATAAATGATCATCGAGACCTCTGCCCCAACACGTGTCGACCTGGCCGGCGGCACGATCGATATTCCGCCTCTTTTTCTGTTTCACGAGGGTGCCGCGACGGTGAATTTCGCCCTGTCGATCCGTGCTCATTGTCGCATCGAGACAAATGACGGCGGCCGCATCATTCTTGAGTCGATCGACCAAAACGACCGTGTCGAAACGACGCTCGATAACATCGACAGCCTGAAAAACGAGCCGAAGCTCGAGCTGTTGGCAAAGCTCGCTTACTTCTTCCGTCCCGAGACGGGCTTTCACATGACGACCCGCTCCGAAGCGCCGGCCGGCGCGGGCCTCGCGGGCTCTTCGACGCTCAACATCGCGTGCATCGCAGCATTGAACAAACTCGTCGGCGACCGATACGAGCCCGAACGTTTCATTCCGATCGCGGCAGCAGTCGAATGTCAGGTCATCAAGGTCCCGACAGGCTATCAGGATTACTATTCGGCGCAATACGGCGGCGTCGCGGCCATCCATTTCGGGCCTGCCGGCATGGATCGCGAATCCCTTGCCATCGATCACAACGAACTCGAAAGACGCATCGCAGTTTGCTACACCGGGGAGCCTCGCAACTCAGGCACCAACAACTGGGACGTGACCAAACGCCACATCGACGGCGACCGCGAGATATTCAACATTTTTGAAGGCATTCGCGACGGTGCCGTCGCTGTGCGAACAGCGTTGCTCAACGGCGATTTCGATGCCGTCGGCGAGGTCCTCGCCGCGAGCCACCCACACCGCCGCCGCTTGTCCCCCAACATAACGACGCCCCAGATGGACCATCTCATCGAAGTCGCCCTAGCGAACGGCGCCATCGCCCCGAAGGTCTGCGGAGCAGGCGGCGGCGGATGCATCGCCTTCTATTGCGAAGACGGCCGCCGAGCAGATGTCGAAGCCGCCCTCGCCAGCGAACCCGGCGCCCGTGTCCTCGACTGGTCCCTTGACCCCAACGGCCTGACTCTTACCGTCGAATAGCGGAACGGCCTCTTTGCGGCTCTGCCGATCTATTTGCGGAAAAGCTATGCTGTTCCGTGCGGTCTGGATCTCTTCGTTGCTACGCCGCTCCGGCAGGTGTCACAAACCAAACCACCACGGTGTATTCCCTCCAGATACTCAAATTCAACGGAGGGAATAATATGAAATTCACCAAATACATCGCCGTCGCCTGCATCGCGGCCCTTCTCGGCCTAACCGCAGTCGCCGCCTTTGGCCAGGGTGGCAACGTCAAGGTCAAACTCGACAAGCTCAAGCACAAAGAGTTCTGTACCAGCACGTGGTCAAACGATGAAAAGGCATCGTTCAGCGACCTTCGCGAACAAACTGTCGTCGCCAGCGGCTCGATAGACGTTGACGCCGGCCGCAACGGCGGCATCAAAGTCATCGGCGAGGACCGTAATGATATCCTCGTCCGCTCGTGTGTCCAGACATGGGCCGATACCGAAGAGGCCGCCCGCGCCATCGCCGCCAGGGTCCGCACAGAGACGGGCGGCGAGATCAAAGCCTATGGTCCTGACGAAAAGGGCTGGTCCGTTTCGTTCCAGGTCCGAGTACCGAGGTCGACGGCTCTCGAACTTTCCGCCAAAAATGGCGGCATATCGATCGCGGGCGTCGACAGCACCGCAAAATTCGAGACCGTCAATGGCGGCGTCCACCTCGAGAACGTCGCAGGTAATTTCACCGGCACGACCATTAACGGAGGCCTGCACGTCACGCTCGACGGCTCGACATGGCGCGGCACGGGCCTGAATGTCACGACCACAAACGGCGGCATCCATCTGACTCTTCCCGCGACCTATTCCGCCCGCCTCGAAACAGGCACCGTGAACGGGGGATTTCACAGCAACATCCCGGCCCTGAACACCACGCAGGAAGAGATCCGCGGCCGCGACCCCTGGACCAAACACCAACCTAAACGCATCGACACCGTCCTAAACTCCGGCGGCCCAACGATCCGCCTCATAACAACGAACGGCGGCATCCATATCAGCACGCCCGAATGAAAGAGACGAGCTGAGCGTTCGGGACAAAAAAAGAAGCCCGCGTCGTTCGCGGGCTCTTCTGTTTAATGCGATTGCAGGCTAGTCCTTGATCGCTTCGCCGACGGATTCTACCGCGTCGCCGACGCCTTTTTTTAGGTCGCCCCAGCCTTCCTGGGCGTGTCCGGCGGTGTTTTGGGCCTCGCCCTCGGCTTCGAGGTCGGGATCATTGGTGACCTCGCCGGTTTTATCCTTTACCCAGCCCTTTGCCTGTTCCCATTTCCCTTCGATCTTGTCTTGATTTGCTGACATATTGCCTCCATTAAGAAATTTTACTGATACTTAGGATAGGCGGCCCGCGCGGATCTTTCTGTATTCGACCGCACACTTTAGCACCATGGGGCGATATAGACTGGTCGTATGCAGACAAGCACCGGAAACGAGAATGAGCAGCCGATCATCACACCTGTGGATCCCGTGACGCACCCCATTGTCCCTGACACGCCAAATCCGACAGAACCCGAGGGAGTGCCGACTCCGCCGCCGGTCACCGAAAATCCGCATCCGTCGACCGACCCGCTAGCTCCCGACACCGAGCATTAGGAAGTTGCGCACCGGTAACGGATCGACCCTGTGCGCTACGACGAGAGATGGTTGATCGTATTTGTTAGCGAGCGGAAGATGTCGCGGCCGTCGTTTGAACCGAGGGATTCTTCGCAGGCGCGTTCGGGGTGGGGCATCATGCCGAGGACGTTGCGGTCCTGATTGCAGATGCCGGCGATATTGCCGCGGGCACCGTTTGGGTTGGCGGCGTCGGTTATCTCGCCGTTCTCGTCACAGTAGCGGAAAACGATCTGGCCGTTTTCTTTCAATTGGTTGTACGTGGCGTCGTCACAGGTGTAATTCCCCTCGGCGTGTGCGATAGGAATTGAAAGAACTTTGTCTGGGTCGACGTTCTCTGTAAACGGTGTGTGCGGATTCTCGAGCTTGAGATTGACGTGGCGGCAGATGAATTGCGAATTGGCGTTCCGTCTGAGAGCTCCCGGCAGCAGGCCCGCCTCGCAAAGTATCTGAAAACCATTGCAAATGCCAAAGACGAACTTCCCTTCGGCTGCGAACTTCTTGACCGATTCCATCACCGGTGAGAACCTCGCCAACGCCCCGGCGCGCAGATAATCTCCGTACGAAAATCCGCCCGGAATTATCACCGCGTCAAAACCGCTTAGGTCCGTCTGCTTATGCCAGATAAAATCCACCGGCTGGCCGACGTGCTTTGATACGACGTGATATGCGTCGTGATCGCAATTTGAACCCGGAAAAACTACAACGCCAAACTTCATCCGTCGATCTCTACCTCGTAGTCTTCGATGACAGGGTTGGC
>CAZWSK010000015.1:0-25580 GCA_964636445.1 uncultured Chloracidobacterium sp. | reverse complement strand
GCCCAGCCCGGCCGCAGCCAGACGATCGTTCTGACAGACGAAGCGACCAACAGCATTACGATCCGCGATACGGAAGAGAACATCAAGCTGATAGGTAAATTGATCCAATCGTTGGACAAGGACCGCGCCGAGGTCGTGATGGACGTGGCGATCTATGAGGTCAATAAGACGGACCTACTGCAGATCGGCAACCAGATCGGCAACCAAGCCCAATTGACTAACCTCGGAGGAACGGGACAGGGAGCCGCCGGCATATTCGGTGGATCGATCCTCAATACGATCGTCTCGGGCGGAACGGCGACGGCTCTTCCACTGGCGATACCGGCCGGAATTTTGATCCCGTCTGCCAGCCTCGCGGCTTTCCAGAGCAAGAACGATACGAAGCTGATCGCTTCAACGCAGATCCATGCGTTCAATAACGAAGATTCTTCGGCACGTATCGGACAGCGAGTTCCGGTGCAGAGTGCTCAGTTCGTAGGCGTTGGAAATAACGTGCCTGGCAGCAACGGCGTTGTGTCGAACGTCATCAACTACGAACAAGTCGGTCTGACACTCAAGTTCAAGCCGCTTGTATTTCCGAATCAGGACGTCCAGGTGGCGATGGAGATCGAGTCAAAGGACGTTCAGGGTGAACAGACATTCACACCGACCTTTACGGAACGAACGATCAAGGGCACGGCACGCGTTCAGAACAACAAGACATTATTGCTGGCTAGTGTCGCACAGGGCGTCGAGTCAAAAGGCCGTCAGGGCCTGCCGATCTTGGGACTGATCCCGATCATCGGACGACTCTTCACCGCTCCGACCAAGAATAATCGGCAAGTCGACATCGTCATCGCCGTGACGCCGCGTGTGATCCGTGCTCCGGCCATTTTGCCGGACGACGAAATAGAGCGGCCCACGGGAAGTATGGCGGTGCCGACGACGAACACGCTCGAGGCGATGATAATCGAGGAGGAGCGTGAAGAGATGTTGGCGCAGGCCCGCCGCGACGCGGCCAATAAGGCGAACGCCGTCAACGTGCAGCTGCCCGACCGGCCGGTGGAAACGCTCGAGTACGTCAAGTCCGACGCGCCGATGACGACGCAGGCCACGGCGACGACCGCGACCGCGTCGGAGCCAACCGGGGTGTCGACCAAGGTGGGCAATTTGCCGTCGGTGAATATCAGGCCGATCGACAATTCGGTCAAGACGCTTCAGCTCAAACAGACGTCTGACACAGTCGAGAATAATGTTGAGCCGGTGAATTCGAGCGAGCCTCCGGCCACTGAGGGTCAGTCGGCACCGGCACGGTCGGTGTCCATCGGCTTCGGGGCTGAGGTGCCTGAGATGAAGGCCGGAAGCCGGATCAAGTTGCCGGTCATCATCAACGGCGACGGTGCATTCAGCTCGAGTGTCATCGGGCTCAAATTTGACGACAAGAAGTTGGCGGTGCGTAACGTTTTCTTTGGCGACGCATTTGGAGGCAAGCTGGCGGGCACTACGGCGACGCCGTTCCTCAACCAAAACGGGAAGATGTACGTGTCGCTGACGACCAAAGACGGCGTCGAGGTCGCGGCGGCCGGAACACTCGCCGTCATTGAGATCGAGGTGCTTGCCGAGGGCGTGCCCGCAGTCACGTTTGACAACGACGTGCTCAATTTCCTGAGCGCGGACGGCAAGAATTTTGCGGTAAAGGTGCAGTAATTGATCAACCTTCGCAGAGACAACGGATATAGCCTCATAGAACTGGTCATCACGCTCGGCGTGCTGGCCATTCTAGTAATGGGCACCGTTCCGATGGCGCAGAACGGCGTGAAACGTCAGCGTGAGATGAAGCTGCGCGAAGCTCTCAGGACGATGCGCAACGCGATAGACGAATTTAAGCGCGACACCTATGGTGCCTGTCCGATGGGGGCCGTGACGTCGACGAATCCGGTTCCGGCGCCCGGACAGCCTGGCGCGCAGAATGTGCCGGTCGACCCGCGGAGCCGCGTGATCATCGATGACTGCAAGATCTTTGAGACGGACAATGTCGACCGCTATCCGCCGGACCTCGAAATATTGGCCTCGGGCGTGAGAGTAAAACCGCGCGGGATCAATTTGCGAGCCGGCAGCGGAATTCGCGAGGGAACTCTACAGGCGACCGAGATCAACGAGGAGAAAGAGATCATCAAGGTCTATCTTCGCGAGATCCCGATCGACCCGATGACAGGCGAAAAGGACTGGAAGCTGCGCTCGTCCTATCAGGGCGAAGATTCAGATAGCTGGGACGAGATCAACGTTTTCGACGTCAGGTCGGCGTCAGAGGAAGAGGCCCTGAATGGGGAGAAGTATAGTGACTGGTAAAAGAGTTTATAGGGTTCAGAGGGTTTATGGAGTTCGTAGAGTTAAGATGGCTCTCTGCACTCTACGAACTCCAGGAACTCTAAAAACTGAGCGAGGTTTTTCGCTCCTTGAGCTGGTGATAGCGATGTTCATCATTATCATCCTGCTCTCGGTGGCGGTGCCCACGTATCAGCGGAGCGTTCAGCAGGCCAGGGAAACTGTTCTGAAAGAGAACCTCTGGCAGATGCGCCGTGCGATCGATCAGTACATGGCTGATAAGGGCAAACTGGCTCCGTCCGTAGAGGAGCTTGTCCAAGAGAGATATCTGAGGGAAAAACCGATGGACCCGGTACTCGAGCGTGCGGAATGGCGTGAGATAATGGGCCCTGATCCGACAAACGAGGAAGGCGACGACGGCCTGATCGACGTCAAGAGCCTGGCGGAGGGTCAGGATTCGAACGGCGTCGACTATAGCGAATATTAGAGATGAGCATTTTTTCTTCGATCAGCCAGCCGCACTATCCCAACGTCGCTCTCGGCATTGAGCATGATATGCTCTCTGCCGTCGCGCTCCAGGGCAGCCGCCGTCAGTTCTCGATCCGTCAGGCCGCGTCGGTCGAGGTTCCCGAGGGACTTATCGCGCCTAGCTTTCTTGACGTTAACATCGCGGACAAGCCGGCCTTTGCCGCGATCCTTCAAGAGGTCGTCGAAACAGCCGGCATGATGAATCAAAAGCGCTGGTCGGTCGCCCTGCCGAGCAATACGGCCCGCAGCGCGATAATTTCGCTCGACGCTGAGCCGGCAAACCGTCAGGAGGCCGAAGAGGTCATCGATTGGAAGGCCGAGCAGAGCTTCGGTGCACCGGCGGCAGAGCTTCGCATCGCGAGGCATAAGATCTCGCCCGACCGCGAGGGCCGCTCGCGTTACTTTGTGACGGCGGTCCATCTCGCTGTGCTTGATGAATACGAGACTCAATTCGAGACTCTTGGCTGGACGGCAGGCCTGATCCTGCCGCGCGCGGTGAGCGAGGCGAACTGGCTTATCGACACGAACGGCGAGAGCGATTCGCTGCTCATCAGCGGTAATTTAGACGGCTTTACGGCGCTTCTGATCCGCGGTGACGAGCCCGCGGTGGTCCGTTCGGTCACCTGCACGCCTGCCGAGGTTGATGACGAGATCTACCGTCTGGTGATGTTCTATAACGACCGTTTTGGCAGCGAGCAGGAGGGAAGTCTGCTCGACCGTTTACTGGTCATCGGCCGATCAGTTCTGCCGGAAAAGGTCCAGGAGATCGCATCGGAAGCCCTCGGACGGCGTGTGAACGTGCTGTCAAACGCAGAGGTGGGCCTGAGCCTGCCGGGGGGCGGATTCAGTTTTGACGACCTTGCCGCTCCGGCCGGCCTTGCGGCCCTCGGGGCTTAGATCGGCGATACAACCAATGCCGCATCGAGGGTGCCCTGCTGATCTGCGGCGGCACCCTCGGTGCCGCTCGGGTTTCTGCCTTTTTTGGTTTGCGTAGTGAAACTATACCGCTAGAATTACGTAGTAAACCCCAAAGACGATGACTGCTGACGCGATAACAATTCAGGGCATTCGGTCGATGACTGACGGCGACCTTATCACCGGCTTTATCTCGGGCCGCGCCGACGGTTTTGAGGAACTGGTTCGCCGGTATCAGCGGCCGATCTCGGGCTATGTTTTCCGGATGATCGGGGATTACGAAGCCTCGCTCGATGTCACGCAGGAAGTTTTCATTAAGGTCTACAACTCGATCGAAAAATACTGTCCGGACTATAAATTCTCCACTTGGCTCTATCGCATCGCCCATAACGCCGCGGTCGACCATCTGAGAAGAAATTCGATCACGCCCCAGAGCCTTGAGACCGAAAACGCCGAAGGCTCATACGAGATCCAGATCGAAAGCGCCATATCGTCGCCCGAGCAGGACCGCGAACGCAGCGAGTGGAGGACCGAGATCGAAGCGGTCGTTCGATGCCTGCCTCCGGCATATCGGGACCTGATCCTTCTGCGGCATTCACGTGACCTGAGTTATGACGAGATAGCTGAGGTGACGGGATTGCCATTGGGAACAGTGAAGAACCGCCTGTTTCGCGCACGTGAGATGATGCGTGAGATGTTCATTGAGCGAGGATTCACGGGAATTTAGAAATGCAGCTTGCAAGCGCAAAATCCTACTGCCCGTCGCCTGAGATCGCAGCATATCTCGATGGCGAACTGACCAGCGCCGAGGAACTCGACCTTGAGATGCATTTTGCGGCGTGCTCTGTGTGCCACGCGGAGTTAAACAGTCAGAAACAGTTTCTTCGAGGGTTGGAATTAACGCTTCGTGCTGAGGGCGAGGTCGATGTGCCCGCCGATTTTACACGGCACCTGGTCGCCAATGCAGAGAGCTCGGTCAGCGGACTGCGCAGGCCTAGAGAGCGTTTCAACGCGGCCTTCATCTGCGCTGCCCTCGGACTGTTTGCCCTCTTTGCCGTCGGAGCTGACGCCGCCGGGCTCTTTACCTTCTTCTCGCAGGCGGCGAGCATCGCGGGGATCCTCGGCCACATGGTCTACGCGATCCTGCTCGGAGCCGTGATCATTATTCGCTCGCTCGCGGCACAGGTCGAACCCGGTGCGGCCGGGGCCCTGATCGCAGTCCTCGCCCTCGGGCTGGGAGCGTTATGGCTCGCTACGCGGACGGTCCTGCGCACGCGTCGGGCGTGAGCCTCTTGTACATTAAAGTGAAGTTTCTCTCGGGCAAAGTCATATTCCGATCTGTAGCGTCACGCCTGATGCTGGGCGTGTTCGCGGCCCTATGGATGGGCGTGGCGGTGCTGGGCGTTTCTGCATTTAACCCCGAGATCACCGTCTCAGACGATGAATCGACCGTCATCGTAAACGACGCGCCCGAACAGGAACTCTATGTCATCGGTAAGTCCGTGGTCGTTAATAAACGTGCGAAGGGCGTGTTAGCCATCGGCGGCGACGTCGTGGTCGAAGGGCGTGTAGAAGGCGATGTCGCGGCGGTCGGCGGCAATGTGATCCAGAAAGAAAAGGCTTACGTCGGCGGTGACATCATCGTCTTCGGTGGAGCCTATAAGCCCGAGGCGTCCGAGCCGTTGCGCGAGCCCGGCAAAGAAACCGTGACGTTCGGCGTTTTTGAGGAAGAACTGCGGGACCTGGGCAAGAATCCGTCGCAGATACTTAGTCCGACACTGTCGGTGAGTTTTGTGGCTCAACGGGTCATTCTCGCTCTCTTTTGGTTCCTGATGTCGCTTGTCATTGCGACGCTGGCGCCGGGCGCTGTGAGCCGCGCGGTCGCCCGGGTAAACCTGTCGCTGTTAAAGGTCTCTGCGGTTGGTGCCGCAGCGTTGATATTGCTGATGGCCCTCATGATCGGCGGGGCCCTCGTTCTACCTGACTACCTGAGTGCCACGGTCGGCCTGATGGGCCTACTTATCCTCGTTCTCGGCTACGTTTTCGGCCGCGTTGCCCTGCAGGTGAGCGTCGGCAAGTTCGTGCAAAAATACTTCCTGGGTGAGGCAAATCGTTCCGAAACGCTCGCCATTCTTATCGGCGTAGTGGTGTGGACAGTGCTCCTTTCGCTGCCATATCTATGGCTGATCGCTCTCTTCGCGATCTTTATCGCCGGCATCGGCCTGGTTCTCACGGGCCGGGTGGCCACGCGCTGGCAAAACCCGTAAACCTCCTGCTTGCAGTTTTTTACATTTCTTTACAAACGAGTCCGAACCTAATTGATAGAATTTTCGTCTTAAGTTCGAGGGCCGCTCTTCGCCTCAACCCTGGCGGCATCTCTGCTCGAGGAAAGTCGGATATGAGAATAGTGCAAAGTGCTTTTGCGACAGTCTTTACATTGGTTATCTTAGCCGCGACGATCTCGGCTCAAGAAGCCGTCAAGCCGGTATACGTGACCGGCGAACTGGCGTCGGCATCCACCGACAAATTCACCGTAGCGGCTAAGAACGGCAACGTCGACGTAGCGTTGACCGCGGCGACAGCCTACAAACGCGTGCCGCCGGCGGACAAGATCAGTCTCGGCGCCGCCGTAGACGGCAAGCTTTCCGACATCAGCGTGGGCGATAAGCTGACGATTTCGGCGCTGCCATCCGCTGACGGCAAATTGACTGCCCGCACGGTCTATTTTTCTACCAAAGCGGATCTGGCCGCAAAGAATGCAAAAGACGCCGAGGAATGGCGCACGCGCGGCATTAACGGCAGGGTCGTCTCGGTCGATATGAATGCGAATCTGGTCACGATCGAGACCGGCGCCCTCATGACCAAGACCTCAGTCAAACTGACGCCGAAGGCTAACGCAAAATTCTTACGATACGCCGCGGACTCTGTGAGATTCGCTGACGCGAAGCCGTCGACCCTGAGCGAGATCAAGCCGGGCGACCAGATAAGAGCTCTAGGCGACCGCGGCCCGGACGGGACAACCTTTGATGCGGAAACAGTGCTGACAGGCGGTTTTAGACAGATCGCCGGGACCGTGGTTTCCGTGGACGTCGCGGCTAAAGAGGCTGTAATAAAGGACGTTGGAACGAATAAGGACGTCGTGGTCGCATTTGGCGATGCAGTGTTGTTGAAACGCTTCCCTGAGGACGTGGCCCAGCGGATGATGGCCATGCAGGGAGGCGCGGGCGGCGTGCGGCCTCCCGCTTCGCAGGGACAGCAGGGGCAAACGCCCGGTCAACCCGGCACGGGACAGGGCCGTCCAATGAATGGCGGGGCCCGCGGCGGGCTGGATGAAATGGTCGAGAGAGCGCCGAATATCACGGCAGCCGACCTGAAAACCGGCGAAATGATCGCTGTATTGACAGCCGCGCCTGCCGCAGCCGCACCTGCGGCGGCGAAGGTGAAGGCGATCAAGCTGATCGCCGGCGTAGAGCCGTTCGTGCGGATGGCACAGGCGGCTGCAGCGGCAGCCGGCGGCCCCAGGCCAGGACGCGGGGTATCGGGAGATTTTTCGATACCCGGGCTGGACGGGACGGGATTCTAAGGTTTTTGTTGGCAGCCGGCAGGTGTCCACCGCAGGCATTTATTATTATGAAAAGGTTAAAGTTCGCCTTATTTACTGCAATTATCTCTATCTTCTTAGCCAACGCGTCGTTTGCGCAGAGCTCGGGCAGTGTGGCTGGCCAGGTGGTCGATTCGCTAGGCGCCGTCGTGGTGGGAGCCACGGTGACGGCCGTGTCGCCGGACGGCAAGGAAAAACAGGCGATCACTAACGCCCGCGGCGAATATGTTATCTCGGGCCTTGTCCCCGGAACATATACGGTCAGGGCGATCGCGACGAATTTTTCGCTTTATGAGAATACGGAAGTGACCGTGTCTGCAGGCGAGAGGACCGAGCTGATCCCGGTCCTAACGGTCGGCGGCGTCGAAGAGAGTGTCGACGTAGGTGGCGACAATGGCGTATCTAACGACCCTGAGAACAACGCGGGCGCGACTGTTATAAAGGGCAAAGACCTTGACGCTTTGCCGGACGATCCTGACGAACTCGAGGCGGCTTTGCAAGCCTTAGCCGGCGCATCGGCGGGCCCTAACGGCGGTCAGATCTACATTGACGGCTTTACCGGCGGCAGGATCCCACCGAAAGATTCGATCCGCGAAGTGCGCGTCAATCAAAATCCGTTTTCCGCCGAATTTGACCGCCTCGGTTTTGGGCGCATCGAGATACTGACCAAGCCCGGTTCTGATAAGTTCAGGGGCCAGGCGTTCATGAACTTCAATGATGAAATGCTGAATTCGCGAAATCCCTTCGCGACGAACCGCGCGCCGAGCCAGACGAAATTCTTCGGAGCGAACATTTCAGGGCCGCTGCAGAAAGGTAAGTCGTCATATTTCCTCGATTTCAGTAATCGGAATATCGACAACAACGCGATCATCAACGCGCAGATCCTGGACCCTTTGGGCAACATAACAACCTTTGCCCAGGACATACGTGTTCCGAACAAGCGGTTCCAGATCGGGCCCAGGTTCGACTACGCGATCAATGACAAGAACACACTCGTCCTCCGTTACAACTACAGCAAGTCCAGCGTGGACAATCAGGGAATAGGCGACGTGTCGCTGCCGTCACGAGCTTATGAGACGTCGAGCCGTGAGCATGAGATCCGTGCTACCGAGACGATGATCATCAACCCCAAGACGGTCAACGAGACTCGTTTTGAATTCAGCGACAACCTCCGCCAACAGGAGGGCGACAATACGATCCCGACGATCAACGTCGCGACCGCTTTCATCGGCGGCGGAGCGCAGATCGGGTTGAGTTATAACAAAACCCGGGTCTACGAATTGCAGAATTATACGACGACAGCGTTGGGCAAGAATTCGCAGCATTCGCTTAAATTTGGCGTCAGGCTGCGGCACATTAGTCTCGAGGACCGGTCGGAGAACAACTTTGGCGGCACCTTCGTGTTCGCGGGCGTGCCTGAGGTGCGTTCGCCCGCGGGATGCTTTCCGGTGGATCCGCCGACGTGTACGGTCGTCTCGCCGGCGATCACATCGATCGAGCAGTATCGGGGCAAGGTCCTGGGGCTGTCGGGAGCCCAGTATAATCCGACGCAGTTTTCGATCACGACCGGCGAACCGCTGGCTGATATTTCGCGTACAGACGCGGGCCTGTTCATTTCGGATGACTGGCGCGTCAGTCCTGCGCTGCTCCTCAGCTTCGGACTCAGGTACGAGAATCAGACAAACATCAGCAGCAATAATAATTTCGCTCCGAGGTTTGGCTTTGCGTGGTCGCCGGGTGCAGGCGGCGCAAAAGCTCCCAAAACCGTGTTCCGCGGCGGCGCAGGTATCTTCTACGAGCGATTCAGTGAGAACCTTTCGCTCCAGGCCGAGAGATTCGATGGCCAGTCGCAGCTTAACCTGTTGTTGGACGCTTCGGGCGGCCCGGCCGCTCAGCTCTTGCTCGCGCAGCCTGTGTTTACCGTGAATGGTGTCACGAATGTTCCAACACCTCAGGAGATCCTCGCCGTCGTCCCGGGATCCAGCATAACTCGGGTAATAGCTGACGACATTCGCACCCCATATACAATGCAGGCGGCGTTGGGTGTTGAGCGGCAGCTGCCAGGAAGGACCACTCTCGCGGCATTCTTCATCACATCAAAGACCTCGCACCAGCTCCGTTCGCGTAATATCAATGCGCCTATCTGCCCCACGGGCCTGGACTGCAACACAGCACCGCGGCCTGATGATTCTGTCGGGAACATTCAGCAGTTTGAATCGACGGGGGTGCTGAAGCAGAACCAGTTCATCATCAACTTCCGGACGATGGTGTCGCCGAAGTACTCACTGTTCGGCAATTACCGCCTGGGATTCGCCAAGGGCGACAGCGACGGTGCATTCAGCTATCCGGCCTACAGCTATGATCTGACGGGCGAATACGGACGTTCGTCCTTCGACACGAGGCACAGCTTCGTGATCGGCGGCAACATCTCGATGCCGTGGGGCGTCTCGCTAAACCCCTTCATAACAGCGTTTTCCGGCCGTCCGTTCAATATCACACGCGGCATCGACGCGAACCGCGACGGCGTCTTCACGGAGCGGCCCACGTTTGGAGAACTACAAGCTCGCTGCTCCGAGCTGGGATTGACGGCGTCGTTTTGCGATATCGGCAGCAACGATCCATTCGCGACGATCCCCAGGAATTATGGCGAGGGCCCGTCGTTCTTTGGCGTGAATATGCGTGTTAGCAAGACCTTTGGGTTTGGCGGCGGCGGAGAAGCGCAGGCTGCGGGTAGCGGCGGCGGACGTTCGGGCGGCGGAGGCGGCCGCCGCGGCGGAGCGGCCGGAGCTATGATGGGCGGCGGAATGCGAGGCGGCCGGGGCGGCAGTGGTGACGGCCGCAGCCCGTATTCGCTGACCATAGGCGTCAATTTCTCGAACTTGCTGAACACTGTCAATCTCGGCACGCCGATCGGAAGCCTTTCCTCGGACCGATTTGGGCAATCCACATCGACCGGTGGAGGTTTTGGCGGATTTGGCGGATTTGGCGGCGGGACAGGGCCCAACCGGCGGATAGAGCTTCAGGCAAGGTTCAGCTGGTAGCGCGTGGGGCCTTTGCGAGACAGGAAGGCGGATCTTTCGGTCCGCCTTTTTTGTGTTGCGGTTATACTTTACATATGCAACGTAAGATCTTTACGCTGGTCTTCATGCTCTTCGGTTTTTCAGCCGTTTCGGCACAGCCTTCCGCAAACACCAAACAGCCCGCGGAGGAAAAACCTTTAGGTGACAATGCAGCATTCGTCGAACTTGCTCGCGCCGCCGTGGCTGCGCACGGCGGGGACAAACTCCGCCAGATGCGCACCTTTGTCGTACGTGGTTCGGTCGACATCGCGCCGAGCCCGTCGCAATCCATACCGGCGTCTTTCGTCCTCATGATGTCGGGGGACAAGTACCTGTTTGAGCTGAATAATCCGATCCAGCCTCTAAAGCAGATCTTCGATGGCCAACGTCGGCATTCATCGGGCTACGAGCTGCCGCCGATGACCAGCCTCGGGTTTCCACTGCTCCCGAAGGTAGGGCAGCCGGGCTACGAGATCGGAGCACCGGCACAGGGCAAGAAGAAGCGGAAGGGATTCCGGATAACCACGCCGGAGGGCTATTACACGGACTTTTTTGTCGATGAGAAGACCGGACAGATCAGATCATATGAGTCTGCCTACGACGTGTACGGCCGCAACGTCACCACGTCGGTCGAGATCGATGAAATGAGCGTCGTTGAAGGAATATCAGTTCCGAAGAAATATTCGCAGCGGTTCGACCTTGGGCCTATCACTGCCTACGGCTCATTCAAGGCAAAGGAGATATTCGTGAACCAAGCGGTCCCGGAGGAACTGTTCGCGATCCCGAGATAGCTAGCTTGCGAAGCGGCTGTTCCGCCACCACTCGATCGTTCGTCGAAGGCCCTCCTCGAGGCCGACCATTTGTTCATAACCGAGGCATTCGACGGCCAGCCGGTTGTCGGCCTGGGAATGCTTTACGTCGCCGCTGCGGGCCGCCTTGTATTCGGCCGCAGCGTCTGCTCGGCCGGTGATCTCTTTCAGGACGGAGAACAGTTCATTCAGCGATATCCGCTCGCCGTTCGCGACGTTTATCGTCTCGCCGATACCTTTTGATGTTTGTGCAGCCTTGATGTTGGCATCGACGACGTTCGCGACATAAGTGAAATCGCGTGACTGCTCGCCATCCCCAAAGATCACTGCCTGCTCGCCCTTCATTAAAGCGTCAATGAAGCGCGAGATAACGCCCGAATACATTGAAGACGGGTTCTGCCGCGGCCCGAAGACATTGAAGTATCTGAGCGAGAACGTCTCTATCCCGTAGACAGAGTTGAAGGCCCTGGCGTACAGTTCGCCCACGAGTTTTGCTGCGGCATAGGGCGACAGCGGATCGGGCCGCATCGATTCTGCCTTCGGCAGCGTCGGCTGGTCGCCATAGGCGGAACTCGAAGCCGCGTAAACGAATCGTCGCACGCCGACTCGACGGGACGCATCAAGAAGGGCGAAGGTGCCGTCGGCGCAAATGCGGTGCGTCTCGGCCGGATCATCCACCGAGCGGGGTACGCTCGGCAGGGCGGCCTCGTGAAAAACGATCTCCACACCGTCGAGGGCCTTGGTTATCGCTGCTTCATCCGTGATGTCGCCCTCGATAAAGTCGAAATCGCCGGTGATCTCGTCGAGATTCTCACGAAAACCCGTCACGAAATTATCGATCAGACGGACCTTGGCGCCCTCAGCGATGAGGGCATCCGCGAGGTTCGAGCCGATAAACCCGGCACCGCCGGTTACAAGTACTTGTGATGTTAAAGCCATCTTGGCAAACTCAGCGGCCGACGCCGACGTATTCGAACCCGAGTGAGCGCATATCCTCGGGTTCATAAACATTCCTGAGGTCTGCGATGCGTGGGGCAGCAAGCAGCTCCTTGACCTTTTCCATATCGAGCGCCCGGAACTGGTTCCACTCGGTGACGATCACGAGCACGTCCGCTCCCCGCAAAGCGTCATATTCATCGGTTGCATATTCTATCTCGGGCAGGCAGTGGGCCGCTTCGATCATTGCCACGGGGTCGTACGCCCGAACTGTCGCCCCGCGGCGCAGCAGCTCTTCGATTATCTTGATCGCGGGCGACTCGCGCATATCGTCGGTCTCGGGCTTGAAGGATAGGCCGAGAATGGCGACACGCTTTTCATTAAGGTCGCCAACGAGTTTTTCGATCTTTGGGATCATCGCCTGCCGCTGACGCTCGTTAGCGTCAATGACGGCGTCTACTATCCGGGTTTCGACGCCGAACTGGTCGGCGACTGTTGTCAGCGCTCGCGTATCCTTTGGAAAGCACGACCCGCCATATCCCGGCCCGGGATGAAGGAACTTGCGGCCAATGCGGTTATCCATCCCCATTCCGCGGGCGACGTCATGCACATCGCAGCCGATAGCGTCGCAAAGGTTTGCGATCTCGTTGATGAATGTGATCTTAGTGGCGAGGAATGCGTTAGCGGCGTACTTGATGAGCTCAGCGGCCTCGAGGGAGGTGATGACGACCGGCGTTTCGATGAGGTAAAGGGGCCGGTAGAGCTCCTTCATCACCTCGATCGCACGTTCCTCGTTGCTGCCTATCACAACGCGATCGGGGCGCATAAAGTCTTCGATAGCGGCACCCTCGCGGAGGAATTCAGGATTAGACGCGACGCCAAATTCCGTCTCAGCTCGAAGATTCGCGGTCACGAACTCACGCAGCCATTTCCCTGTGCCGACGGGGACAGTAGATTTGGTGACGAGGACCTTGTAATCCTCCATCGCATGAGCGATGTCCTGGGCCGCCTGCTGATAGAAACTCATATCGGGCGAGCCGTCAGCCTTTGGCGGCGTTCCCACAGCGAGAAAGACAACTTGCGCGGGGCCGACCGCCTCAGCGATGTCAGTCGTAAAATGAAGCCGGCCGGCCGCGGCGTTCTTTTCGACGATCTTATCTAGTCCGGGCTCGTAGATCGGTATCACGCCCTGTCGCAGCTTGTCGACCTTTTCACGGTCGACATCCACGCAGGTCACATCGACGCCGAACTCAGCGAAACATGCGCCGGTTACGAGACCCACATAACCGGTCCCAACTACTGCTATTTGCATAGG
Organism: uncultured Chloracidobacterium sp.; assembly: GCA_964636445.1. Taxonomy (GTDB): domain Bacteria; phylum Acidobacteriota; class Blastocatellia; order Pyrinomonadales; family Pyrinomonadaceae; genus OLB17. Next base: position 12,113 of record CAZWSK010000015.1, on the reverse strand, counting down.
TCAACAAAAACCGCCTCAAGAAAGATAATGTGAATTCGGTCGGATTTCAGACAAAATGATGCGGGTCACGCGTGAACATGACCCGCAAAATGAAATCGATTCTGATGGATGATCAACGAGTCGGGCTGACAATGATCGGGCCGCCCGTGTCGTTGCCGTCGTCCGTACCGCCGAACAGGATCGCAGCACCAGCGATGGCTCCGCCGAGAAGCAGTAGCCACGGCCATCCCGCAACTGCGGGTCCGGGAGCCGAATCGGGACGGAAGCAAGGCTTACATCCGGTCTGTACCAGACTGCCCGCAACGGCAGTCGTGCCGGCAGCAACCTGCTTGTCCGACGCCCCTTCACGCATTGTCACGACACCGGACGTCGTGTCCACATGTGTATGGGAACATTCGACCTCCACCAAAAAGTTATCGGCTTGGCTGGTGTCCGCAATGACTGTTGCGTGCTTGGTTGTCACGGTCGCCGCGACGCCGGCCGGATTGGCGATGCGCGCCTTACCTTCGCTAAGCATCGCGATAATGCTCGAGTCAGAGAACTGGATCGTTACATTTGAATTTGCGCCGACCTCGATGCGTCCTGTCTTGCCGAGGCTGATAGTAGCGCTCGAGTTATCGCCGGTTCCGACGACAGCACCAGAAAGGATGGTTGAATTAGAAACCGCGACCTGGCCATTCACCGTGACCTGACCGGTAACCGTGATATCGCCCGTATCGCCGGGCAAGGCAAATGCGACCATCGAATAGACGCACCACACCGCGGCTGCAGTAAAAACTGTGACCGACTTCCGAATAATTGTTTTGCCGAGCATCTGTGTAATCTCCTCCTGAATCAATCCTTTCGTCAACAGAGCATTAAGCTCCCAAGGCCGCATTACGCGGCCAACACCATTTAGCGAACAGGGCTAATGACCGTCGATCCACTGCCAAACTGCGAATCGTTTCCGTCCAACGCCGTCCACACGATGACAACAGCTGCGGCACCGACGACGACTGCCCAGCCAAACCACTCAAGCGAACTGGTCGACTTCGTCTGCTTAGCCCCAGAGTTCGCATTTGCGGTCTCACCTGCATTAACGGTAACGGTCTCGCCTGTCATCGTCTTGACGTTGACGCCGTTTGCGGCACTGAGAACCGTAAGGCTGCCTGCGGTCAGGTCGCCGGTCACGGCATCGCCGTCTACGTTGAGAGCAACCGTGGTATTCGGTGCGAACGAGATGCGGCCTGCTTTTCCAAGATTAACGGTCGCGCCGAAGCTCTCCGGCGTCGTGATGGTGCTTGACGAAAATATCGTACGTCCGCTTTTTGCCGGCTCGCCATTGATCGTGACGAAAGACGTATCGTCGCTGCCGTTAACGGTCAATTCGCCCACGGCCTTACCTGTATTCGCCAGCGTTACCATTGAGTAGGTAGCGATCAGCGTGGCCAGCATACCCGCTGACAACGCCTTCTGAATCCACAGTTTCCTGTTCATAGTTCTCCTTTTAGACCCGAATATGATTATCGAAAATCAAACCTTTCAATCTTTTACACGAATCGAGCGGTCATGTCAATGAATCTCGTCCGACCTGCTGTAATCGCCAAGAATATCCTTTCCGGAGCTTATCGAACTGCCTAAGCTTAGATTTGATAAGAATTTATAGCACAGTTTGCTAAGCTTTCAAAGGTAAATTGCGAAAAAACACCGCGAAGGGAGACATTTTTTTTCGTCAGGCGTAAGATATCATACGCTGGGGCACGCCGAACGTCTGACGGTCGCACTAGATCGGCCCCAACAGCTTGACGACAAAAGATTTAGCATCGTCCGCACTTATGACACGAAAAGCTCTTTCTGGGGACCTGGGCGGAACGCATCTACGGCTTGCGATCGTGGATGAGAACGGCCGCCTTTGCTCGCCGGCCGTCAAGCGGCGTGTTCCGCCGGCCGTTTCGCCAGCCGCGTTGATCGCAATGGTGCGATCGATCGCCCAGGAGTTTAGCGAGCATTCGTTCGACGCCGTGGCACTTACCGCGCCGGCGCCGGCGGCAAAGGACTTTGACGGCGTTTTAACGAAGCTGCCGAACTTGCCCAGCATAACGGGCATGAACCTAAAGGCCGAACTATCCGCGGTCTTTGGCCTTCCGATCACCGTCGAAAATGACGCTACAGCGGCAGCGATAGGCGAGGCATGGATCGGCGCGACACGCGATGCACGCGATTCCATCTGCGTTACGCTCGGCACGGGTATTGGCGGCGGGCTGATATTAAATGGAGAGCCGCACCGCGGGCCTGACGGTTCGGCGGGCGAACTGGGGCATTTTTCAGTAGAGCCCGACGGCCCGCCATGTAAATGCGGCAGCAATGGCTGCATCGAGGTCTTTGCGTCGGCAACGGCGATCGTGCGGATGGCATCCGAAATGGGCCTGGCGTGCGAGACGGCAGAATCAGTATATCTCGAATGGCAAAAGGGCGACCCCGACGCCGCCTTGGTATTCACCTCGATGGGCCGATATTTGGGCATAGTGCTCGCCGGGCTTATTAATACATTAAATCCTGACGCGATCGTCATCGGAGGCGGAGCTTCCGGAGCATGGGACGCATTCATCCCCGCCCTGCGCGAGGAGGTGCGAAAAAGGACCTACCCTGCGCCGGCCGAACGTGCCCGCATCGTGCGGGCCGAGCTTGGTGACAACGCCGGCATCATCGGCGTCGCACGCTCGGCTTTCCTTCGGGGCTTGCAAAGCAGGCCATAATTCTTCTATACTTCTTGTTTGCTGAGATGGGCGTGATCGGCCGGAGTGGGTTCGCACCCACTTTTTCTTTTGGGTTGAAAAGTTATGGACAAGCAGGGAATTGCGACACGCGTAAGAAGTATCGCCGAGAAGGTCGCGGCCGCATCGAATACCGAGCTGGTCCACGTCGAAACGGCCGGCACAAATCGCGACCTTGTTCTGCGTATATATATTGACAAGGAGAACGGCGTCACGCTCGACGATTGTGCCTCGTTTTCGCAGTCGGTCGAGGAAGTCCTGGACGCTGAGGACGCGATCCCTGTTCGTTATGTACTTGAGGTTTCTAGCCCGGGAATCGAGCGGGAATTATACTCGATCCGCGATTTCGAGCGTTTTGTCGGAAAGCTGGCAAAATTGAAAACGAAGGCCGAGATCGACGGGCAAAAAACGTTTGTCGGCACGATAACCGGCGTTGAGGGCGACACGATCACGATCGACGAGCGAAATCGCGGGACGATGACGGTCGCTTTCGCCGACATCGCAAAGGCGAATCTCAAGATCGATCTTGGTAAAGAATTTGGCGGGCGATGACCGCGTTTAGAGCTATGAACAACCGATCAACGACGAGGGCGATATGACATCCCTTATCGGACAGAACATCGAACTTTTGTGCAACGAGCAGGGTCTCGACCGCGATATGGTCATCGAGGCCATGAAGGACGCCGTCCGGGCCGCCGCGCGTAAGCACTTTAAGGACAAGACCGGCGATAGCGTCCAGGTCGAATGGAACGTTGAGGAAGGAGATATCGAGGTCTCGGCCGAAAAGACCGTCGTTGAAGAGGTCGAAGATCCCCTTAGCGAACTTTCGCTCACTGACGCCCAAGAGATGGCCGGTGATGAGGTCGAGATCGGCGACACGCTGCTAATTCCGCTCGAACGCGAGGAAATGGGCAGGATCGCCGCTCAGACGGCCAAACAGATACTTGTTCAGAAAGTCCGCGAGGCCATTCGCGAGAAAGTTTACGATGAATACATCGACCGCAAAGGCGAACTCATAAACGGCACCGTGAAGCGCTTCGAGCGCGGCGATATGATCGTGGATCTCGGGAATAATCTCGAGGCGATCGTGCCTCGTCGTGAGCAGTCGCGCGGCGAAATGTGGAACCAGGGCGAGCGTATTCGGGTCGTTATCATCGACGTATCGAAGGAATTAAAGGGCCAGCAGATCGTCTGCTCGCGTGCGTCTGCGGACCTGCTCAAACGGCTGTTCGAGATGGAGGTGCCCGAGATCTACGACGAGACCGTCGTGATCAAATCGGCCGTCCGCGAGCCGGGCGACCGTGCAAAGATCGCCGTCACTTCCAATGAAAAAGACGTCGATCCGGTCGGAGCGTGCGTCGGTATGAAGGGCTCCCGCGTGCAGGCCATTATTAAGGAATTGCGCGGCGAGAAGATCGACATCATCGAGTGGTCAGACGAGCCGTCGGTGTTTGCCGCAAACGCGCTTTCGCCGGCAAAAGTATCTCAGGTCCGCATTACCGACATTGAAGGGCGCCAAATGGAGGTCATAGTCGGCGAGGACCAGCTTTCGCTGGCTATCGGTAAAAAGGGACAGAACGTCCGTCTCGCTACGCGGCTTGTCGGCTGGGAGATAAAGATCGTCAGCGAGGAATTGCTCAAGCAGGAGATCGCGAAGCAGATGGGCAAGATGATGGCGTCCGGCGAGGCAGTGCCTATCGCTGCTCTCGAGGTCGTGTCCGCCACTCAGGCAGAAACGTTGGCAGAAAAAGGCATCGACGATGTCGAGAAACTCGCGGCGGCGTCTGTTGACGATCTCGTCGACTACCTCGATCTGAGCCTCGACGAGGCGGAGTCGATCAAGGCGTCAGCTGCCTCGATCGTTAAGGCCCGCAACGTCGAAATGGGACTGGAGTCAGAAGAAACTGACACCGAGGTTGCGGAAGAGGCCGCGGGCGACGGTTCGGTGGAACCTGCGGAAGTCGCTGGAGTTACGCAGGACGATGACGCTCCTGCTGACCATACGGCTGAGGATAGCTCTGACGAAACTGAAGCCGCCGAGGATGAACCGGCCGTTGAATCTACTGAAGATGAGGCCTCCGGTGCAGAGCCGAAACAGGAAGAGGTTGAGGCGACGGCCGACGGCGAAGAGGAAGAGGCCGAGGGGTAACCTCGTTCTCATGTGCCGCACGCGATGCGGTGAACTGAAGCGAACGGAATATGGCAACTGCAAAGGGCAGCATCAGGGTCTATGACCTGGCACGCGAGGTAAAACAGGACACAAAACGTGTCATGGAAGACCTGCGCCGTGAGGGCGCCGACGTCAGCGTGGCGTCAAATACCGTCAGCTTCGATCTGGCCGAAAAGGTCAGGAACAAGTACTTTCCAAAGGCCGAGGCTGCACCCAAGCGCGGCATCAAGGTCATTAAAAAGGCGGCAAAGCCGGTAGAAGAAGTCCCAGTTGAGGCAGAGGCAGCGCCTGAGCCGGTCGAGGCTCCGGCCGTGGTTCCGGCGACCCCGGTGAAGAAGGCCGTAAAGAAGGCTGAGGAACCTGCCGCCGAACCGGCCCCGCAGGTTAAAAAGCTCGCGAAGAAAGCTGCCCCCGAACCGGAGCCCGAGCCGGTGCCTGAGCCGACGCTGGAGCCCAAGCCCGAGGACGCACCCGCACCCGCAAAGACCGCGGTCAAGAAGCTCGTAAAGACGAAGGTGGAGGAAGTGCCGGCAGAACCTGTTGCTGAGGAGAAACCGGAAGAGACTCCCGCGCCGCCTCCGCCGCCGGCCGAACCGGCTTCACCGACCGGCACAACGGTAAAGAAATTAACGCTTAGCCCTGACGCGATAAAACGCGGTATCAAGGCCGGCGATCGCCTCGTCAGCGATGCTCCGACCAAGACCGGCAGCCTTGCCGAGGGAATGCGTCCCCAGTTTCGCGGTACGCCGGGCGAGACCAGTGCCCCGCAGATGACCTACACGCCGCCGGCCGACAATCGCCGGCGTCCGGGCCGCTCGGGCGGCCGCCGCGGCAGGCCCGAAGACAAGGGCAGATTTGCTGAGCGCGACCAAGACGCGCCGCAGAAGCGTTCGATCGAGGAGCGCATTCTCGATCAGGTCGGAGCGATTGACCCGAACCAGCTGAAAGCTGTACGGCTCGTCGAGGGGGCCACGGTCCGTGAATTTGCCGAGGCTTTAGGCATAACGCCCCGCGACATCGTTCAGCTGCTCATCAAACGGGGCGTCTTTGCGACCCTTAACCAGCCCATAGGCGAGAAGATGGCGACCGAAATGGCCTTTGAATACGGCATCGATCTCAGCTTTGTGCCGTTCGAGGAGATGGTCATCGAGGAGGAGTTCGAGGAACTCATCGCCGCCGACGCCGACGACGTCGAACTAGGACGTGCTCCGGTCATCACTGTGATGGGCCACGTCGATCACGGAAAGACGAGCCTGCTCGACGCGATCCGATCAGCGTCAGTTGCCGAAGGCGAGGCCGGCGGCATCACACAGCACATCGGAGCTTACAGCGTTCTCGTTCCGAACCCTGATAAAAAGGGCGAGGAACGCCGCGTTGTTTTTCTGGACACCCCGGGTCACGAGGCCTTTACGATGATGCGTGCCCGCGGTGCTAAGGCGACCGATATCGTTATCCTGGTTGTAGCTGCTGACGACGGTGTCATGCCCCAGACGATCGAGGCCGTCGAGCACTCGAAAGCTGCAGGCGTGCCGATCATCGTCGCGATCAATAAGATCGATAAGCCTGACGCAAATCCCGACAAGGTCAAACAGGGCCTGGCAGGCCTCGGCCTGCAGCCGACGGATTGGGGCGGCGACGTCGAGATGGTGCCAGTGTCGGCGAAAAAGCACGAGAACCTCGACACTCTGCTTGAGACAGTTCTGCTCCAAGCCGACATTTTGGAGATGAAGGCAAGCCCGACCCGTCGGGCATCGGGCGTCGTTCTCGAGGCCAAGCTCGACAAGGGCCGCGGCCCGGTCGCAACCGCATTGGTCCAGCAGGGAACTTTGCACATTGGCGATCCATTTATCGTCGGCCAGTTCTCAGGCAAAGTCCGGGCGATGATCTCGGACCGCGGCGAACAGATACAAGAGGCCGGGCCGGCAACGCCGGTCGAGATCCTCGGCCTGCAGGGCGTGCCCCAGGCGGGCGATACGTTTCAGGTTGTTGCTGACGTCGAGCGCGCCCAAGATATCGCTCAACAACGCCAGATGCATGCGCGTCAGGCCGCGATGCTCAAATCCACGAAGCGTGGTATCGAATCACTCGGCCAGGCAGAGATCAAAGAACTGCTCGTGGTCCTCAAGGCCGATGTGCAGGGGTCTGTCGAGGTGCTGCGAGGCACGCTCGAGAAACTCTCGACCGAAAAGGTCAAGGTCCGCGTTATTCGCGCGGGAGTTGGTGCCATCAACGAGTCCGACGTTCTGCTTGCCTCAGCGACGCAAACCGAAGAGACCGGGACCGCCGTCGTTATCATTGGCTTTAACGTGAGGCCCGAGGCCCGTGCGGCAGATGTGGCCACTCGAGAAGAGGTCGATATTCGCCTGCACTCGATCATTTATAAGGTCGAGGAAGAGATCAAGGCCGCCATGATCGGCATGCTCGATGCGATCGAGAAAGAAGCTGTGCTTGGTAAGGCCGTGGTTCAGGAGATCTTCAAGGTCTCACGCATCGGCACGATCGCGGGCTGCCGCGTGACCGACGGGCTGATCAGGCGCCAAGCCAAAGCAAGGCTGCTCCGCGACAGCGTCGTTATTTGGGAAGGCGACATCGCCGCACTCAAACGATTCAAGGACGACGTCAACGAGGTCAAGAACGGCTTCGAATGCGGTATCAGCCTCGTCAATTTCAACGACATCAAGGTCGGCGACGAGATCGAGGCGTACGTCATAGAGAAGATCGCGGCGACGGAACTGTAAACCGTGAATCGTAAATCGTAAATCGATTTACGATCCTCGATTTACGATTTACGAGTTATGAGACGCCCGGAGCGATTAGCTGAGAGTCTGAAAGAAGAGATCGCCGAGGTCGTCGGCTTCGAGCTGGATGACCCGAGGCTCGAAACGGTCACTGTGACGGACGTTAACGTGAGTCCGGACCTTCGCGACGCAAAGGTTTACGTCCTGATAAGGGGCGATGACGCCGAGATCGGATCGGCATTGAAAAGTTTGCAACACGCATCGACGTTCGTCCGCCAGCAGGTGGCATTGAATCTCGATCTCAGGCACGCTCCGCATCTGCATTTTGTGCGGGACACAGCCGAAGAGAATGCCTCGCGTGTGGGCGAGATCCTCGGAACGCTTGATATCAAGCCTGAGGATGAAAATGAAAAAGGATGACGAGGTGAGAATGGTATAATGCGTTTTGAGAACATGCCCACTGTTCTCGCTCGCCCCGTTTTCACCTTATTAACTGTGTTAAGTCAAGTAGTTGAGTTAATTGAAAATAAGAGCAAGTTTGCGATCACGACGCACATCAAACCGGATGGCGACGGCGTGGGCTCGTCGCTCGGCCTTTACTGGCTGTTAAGGTCGCTGGGCAAGGATGCTGATGTGATAGTACGAGGCGATGTGCCCCCGGCATACCGCGGACTTCCCGGAGCTGAGACGATCAAGGACGTAAATTACGTGAACGGTCATTACGACGCCGTGTTCGTCATCGAGTGCTCAGACATCGACCGCCCCGGCATCGACGGCCTCGAGAATCAGTTCACCATAAACATCGACCATCACGCGACGAGCGAGCACTTCGGCTCGATCAACTGGATCGACTCGACTGCCTCGGCCGTCGGCGAGATGATCTATAACCTCTGCAAGGCGATCGGCGGCAAGATCACCAAAGAGATCGCCGAGTGCGTTTACCTCGCGCTCGTCACCGATACCGGCTCATTCCATTTTCCGAACACCTCCGACCGCACGCTGAAGGTCGCGTCCGAGCTGATCAAAGCCGGCGCCAAACCGTATCAGATCGGTGAGGCCGTCTATTACAACTACCCGTGGTCACGCATCGAACTGATGCGCCAGGTTCTCGGCACGGTCCGCCGCGACGAGTCCGGCAAGGTCGCGATGCTCCGCCAGACCCTCGCGATGCGCGATGAGGCCGAGGCTGTAGATGGCGATAACAACGGTTTTGTGAACATTCCGCTCGCGGCCAAAGAGATCCAGGCTGTGGTCTACATGCGTGAGATCGGCCCGAACAAATTCCGCGCCAGCCTCAGGTCGAAGAACGGCATCAATGTCGCCAAGGTCGCCGAGCGCTTTGGCGGCGGCGGCCACAAAAACGCCGCCGGCCTCAGCATCGAGGGCGACTGGGACGAGAAAGAAGCCGAGATCGTGGCCGCGCTGCGCGAGGCCGTCCACCAGGCCGAATAATCCAGTAAGCATATTTCGACACGAGAGCAAAAGGCTTGTCCTTTCGTGATTTTCGTGTGTTTCGTGGGTATCATCTTGCAAGTGGCAGAAAAACGCTACAAATGGCGCCGCGAGGATTATCGCGAGAAAACTACGGGCCTGCTGATGCTCAACACCGGCGACGGTAAGGGCAAAACAACAGCAGCGATCGGTACCATGGTCCGCGCCGCCGGCCGCGGCCTTAAGTGCGCGATGATCCAGTTCATGAAGTCCAAAACCGACCGCTACGGCGAGCACGAGTCATTCGACAAACTCGGCATCGAGGTCATCACAATGGGCGCCGGCTTCACCTGGGACACACAGGACAAGAGCGTCGATATTAAGACGAGCGAGGAAACATGGGCGCTGTGCGTCGAAAAGATGCGCTCAGCCGAATATGACCTGCTCGTCTTTGACGAGTTGCTCTACGTGCTCAGCTACGGCTTCCTCGATATCGACGCCGTGATCGCCGAGATCAGAGAGGTCCGCAAGGCCCAGCCGCATTTACATCTAATTTTGACAGGCCGAAACGTCGACAACGCCCTCGAAAAACTGATCGACGAAGCCGACCTCGTCACCGAAATGCGCGAGATCAAACACCCCTTCCACGCCGGCATCTACGCGCAGCAGGGAATTGAGTTCTAGTCAGAACCGCGAGCAGTAGCGACCGGATTCCTATGAAGCAGGAGATCGAGAAACGAGAACCCAAGGGCTTTCTGGATTACCTCAGCTTGGCGCTGACGACGTTCGGTGTCGGTTACATTCCGGGAGCGCCGGGAACGTACGGTTCGATCGTTGCCGTTGCGATCTACTTAGCTATTGGTTCGTTTCAGTCCCAAGCCGCGTCGCACGGTCCCGCTTTTGCGGCGGCGCTTCATTACGCATTAAATGCAGTTTTGCTTACGGCGTTCATCCTCATTGGGATCTGGGCCTCGGGCCGTGCGATCCCGCTCTTAGGTAACAGCGATCCGTCCGAAGCCGTCGTCGATGAGGTCCAGGGTCAACTCGTGACCTTCGCGTTTATTCCGTTCGGGCTCGGCTGGCCATTTATTCTCGCGGGTTTTCTGTTATTCAGGCTCTTCGACATTTGGAAGCCCTATCCCATCGATCTGCTGCAAGACCTTCCCGGCGGCTTCGGTGTCTGTGCTGACGATATCGTCGCCGGAGTGTATGCCGGCATATGTCTCGCCGTCGGCTACGCGTTTTATCTTGCCATATGATCTACCACGTCCTTCCCGGCGACGCTCTTGCCGAAGAATTCAAGAAGACCTCGATCGACGGCGAACTGATCATCTGCCGCGAATGCCTCATCGTCGGCGACGCCGATGCCGAAACGCTGCACGAATTCTGGGAACAGCGCGCCCATTTCATCGCGTCGGCATACGGCGAGGACGAGATCGAATATTACGACAAGGTCGCCGAGCAGCTCAGCAAACTGCTCGACCTAACCACCGATGACGAGGTCAATCTCTGGTTCGAATACGAACTCTTCTGCAGCGTCAACCTATGGTTCTGCCTCTCGTTGCTGAGTCAAACCGAAGCGACCGTATATCGCGTCGAACCGGCAGTTCTCACCGAGGACGACCGCTGGGACGGATTCGGCAAACTCACCACGTCTGATCTAAATAAGTGTTTCGCCGAGCGGCGAAAGCTAACGCCCGACGACATCGCCCTAGGTAGCAAACTCTGGAACGCATTCCGCCAAAACGACGCCGCCGAACTTGAGCGCCTCTCCGCCGTCGCACCGCCGGCCTTTCCATATCTCGCCGAGGTCTGCGCCGCGGCGATCGAAAAGGACACACGACCGGCCGAGATACTCGCCGAGATCGAGTTCGAAGGTAAAAAGGAGTTCGAAGATGTGTTTGCCGAGTTCACACGCCGTGCAGGCGTGTTTGGCCTCGGCGATCTGCAGGTGCAGCGGCTGTTGGATCAGTGATCAACCGGCTCGTCGGGGTGCTTTGTCGGCGGGATCAGCATCTCTGCATCGCTCTGAAATATCCAGCCTTTGTGCCAAAAATACAGCAGCAGCACGACCGTGATCAGCACCATCACGCCGAGCACCGCAAAGTATCCGATCGGGCTCTTTAGCTCGGGCATGAACTCGAAATTCATCCCGTAAATTCCCGCTATCAGCGACAGCGGCAGGATGATCGCCGAGACGACCGCGAGAGTTTTCATCACGTCGTTCGTCCGGGTGGCGATGACGGAAAAGTGCATGTCAAACAAGCTCGCCACGAGATCGCGATAACCCTCGGCGAGGTCGGTGATCCGTACGAGATGATCGTGAACGTCACGGTAAAACGGCAGTACATTCGCCGGTATCTGTGGGAATTCTCCTCGCGAGATTCGATGCAAAACCTCTAACTGCCGTGCAGAGATGCGCCGCAGCCTCGCCACGGCCCGCCGCACGTCCATGATGTCGCCGAGCACGGCGTTGTTCGTCCGACCGGTCTGAAAGACCCGTTCTTCCAGCGTCTCCATCGCCACGTCAAAGTCCTCAACGATCGGCGTGTACAGGTCGATGAGCTCGTCCAAAATGCTGTGCAGCAGATACGCCGCACCGCGCTGACAAATGTACGTGCTGCTGCGAATATGCGTCTTTATCGACTTGATCGTCCTGAAACGCTGCACGTGAAACGTCACCACAAAGTTCGCGCCCAGATACGCGTCGAGCTCCTTCGTCACAAAATTGCTCGGCCCCGTCACTCCCGGCTTGATGCCATGGACGATCAGGTAAATGTACTTCTCAAACGCCTCGACCTTCGGCTGGTGCCGCACCTCGATGCAATCCTCGACCGTCAGGTAGTGAAAGTGAAAAACGTTCAGCAAAACGTCCTTCGCCTCCTCGATCTGCTCCGGCGTCTCGCCCATCAGATCGACCCAGACGACGTTCGTCTCATCGGCGAGCAGAGCCGGCAGGTCGTCACGTCCAAAGCCCTCCTCGACGTTATCCGAGCCTTTTCTGTATAGGAAAACTTCCAT
>CAZWSK010000014.1:21611-25985 GCA_964636445.1 uncultured Chloracidobacterium sp. | reverse complement strand
TTCCCTGACCTAAACGCCGGGAATATCGCTTACAAACTCACCGAACGTCTCACAGGCGGCACCGCCATCGGCCCGATCCTCCAAGGCCTCGATAAGCCGTGCAACGACCTCTCGCGGGGATGCAAGGCCGAGGACATCGTCGAGGCCGTCGCGATCACGGCCGTCCAGTCGCAGGCACGAAAGGCAACGTAACTCTTACAAAACTCTTACATTTATAGGCGTTCAAAACTGCTAGGTTAAAGGTACGGGCCGCCGTCATGTCTCATTGCCCGACTCGAACCTATGCAAAACGTCGTCGCATTTGAACCTCACGCACATGGAAGGCTGCATTGGAACACGATCATTTTTGTCGGGTTGTTCCACATCCTTGCTGTCACCGCGCTGTTCTTTTTTAGCTGGCAGAATCTGCTCGCTACTTTCATACTTTGGTGGATAGCGGGAAGCTGGGGCATCGGGATCGGCTATCACCGGCTGCTGACGCATCGAGGCTTTACGACCTCGCGGTGGATGACGAGGTTGATGGCGACGTGTGCAACGTTGGCGTTGCAGTCGGGGCCTATCTCATGGGTTACGACGCACAGGATCCATCACGCCTTTACTGATCAGGCTCGCGACCCGCACAGTCCGCGACACGGTACGTATTGGGCCCATATCGGATGGATATTTAAGGGAACCGCACAGGTACAGCCTGAGACCGCGAGGCGCAAATATTCGCCTGACCTGCTGGCAGATCCATATCTTGTATTTATAGACAAGTATTACTACGTTTCGTCGATCATCGCCGGGGGCGTCCTGTACGCTATCGGAGGCGTGCCTATGGTGCTGTGGGCGATTTTCTTCCGCACGGTCGTTGGCTGGCACTTTACGTGGCTGGTAAATTCTGCGACGCATCTATGGGGCTCGCGCCGGTTTGAGACCCGCGACGACTCACGCAACAACGCCCTGATCGCCGCGGTCACGTTCGGCGAGGGCTGGCACAATAATCACCACGCCTATCCGCGTTCGGCCCGCCACGGCCTGACATGGCGCGAGTTTGATGTCAATTGGGCCCAGCTGGTCGTACTCGAAAAGCTTGGTTTGATCAAGGACGTTTACGCTTATGATCTGAAGGCCGAGAACGCGGCGATGGAGCTAAAAAAGGCCGCTTAAGAAAGTCCAAGTTATACTCGAAAGGGCAAAAGGAAGCTGATGCTTTTACTTTTGCCCTTTTACTTTTTACTTTTGAAAGGTGCGCCGGCGTAAGACAGCCATCTTCTTTCTCGTCCTCGGCATTTGCCTGTCGGCGATCGCGATCGCGCTCAATATCGGATGGATCCTGCTGAACCTGCGCGAGGTCGCGTTGCTCGTGTTCGGCGTGATCTTCTTCGCGATCATCATCACGGGGCTAATATTGAATACGATCTTTCTGGTGCGCGAGATACGCCGTAACGAGCAGCACGACGCATTCCTTAACGCTGTCACTCACGAGCTCAAGACGCCTATCGCCTCGATCCGCCTCTATCTCGAAACGCTCAAATCGCGCGACGTAAGCCCCGAAAAGCAGCGCGAATTCTACGACGTCATGCTTACCGACAGCGATCGTTTGTTGAGCACGGTCGAGCAGGTATTGCAGGCGAGCCGGACACGCGAGAAAGGGCGCGAACTGCATCTCTCCGAGGTAGCGATCGGCGCACTGCTCGCGGAAACCGTCGAGATGGTCCGCAGCCGCCATCACCTGGATGACGCGGCGATAAAGTTCTCGCCGCCGCAGCGGGACGCCGCGATCACGGGCGATCGGGCCGAACTGCAGACGGCATTCGCCAATCTACTGGACAATGCCGTCAAGTATTCGCCCGATGGAGCCCGCATCTCGGTAAAGCTCCGCTTCACGCCGACGCGGGCCGAGATCTACATCCGTGATAACGGCCGGGGCCTCGCCCGCGGCGATCTGAAGCGGATATTCAAAAGGTTCTATCGCGTGCAAACCGCAGAGGGCGTGAGCGTAAAAGGTACCGGCCTCGGCCTGCCTATCGTGCGGTCGATAATCGAAAAACACGGCGGCCGCGTGACCGCAGAGAGCAAGGGCGTCGGCAAAGGGAGCACGTTCGTCGTCACGCTGCCAAAGATATGAAGATACTCATCGCAGAGGACGAACAGCATCTGGCCGAGGGGCTGCGGTTCAATCTCGAGGCCGAGGGCTTTGCAGCCGATGTCGCGCCGGACGGACAGGCCGCTCTCGAAGCACTCGCGGCCGGTAAATACGACGCGGTCGTGCTCGACGTGATGATGCCGCATGTGGACGGCTTTGAGGTCGCACGACGGATGCGTGGAATGGGCGATTACACGCCCGTGCTGATGCTCACCGCGCTTGGCCGGCCCGAGGACGTTCTCAAAGGCTTTGACGCCGGCACCGACGACTATCTCGCGAAGCCCTTTGACCTCAATATCTTCATCGCCCGTGTCAAAGCGCTCATTCGCCGCGGCTCGTGGCAGCGCACGGAGAGCGCACCAGCCGCCGCTCTCGGCATCTACACCGTGAACGGCCGCACGATCGACCTTGACGAGCTTGAGATACGCCGCGACGGCGAGCTTGTCCGCCTCACTCTGATGGAGGCACGCCTGCTCCGCTACCTGATCGACCAAGCGGGCCGCACCGTCTCGCGCAAGCACATCCTCAGCGACGTCTGGCAGCTCGCCGAGGACACCGACACGCGTGCCATCGACAATTTCATCGTCCGCCTCCGCCGCCACCTCGAGGACGACCCCGCAAATCCCCGCATCCTCCAAACCGTCCGCGGCGTGGGCTACCGGTTCGTTAAAAATGGCTAGCCTTCGCGCCTTTTACCTCACTGCAACGGATGGCAGAGGAACGTCGCCGGATACTCCGAACTGCATAACTTGGGCCGCGTTATCCGAACTCTTTCGTGCATACCACGTGCCGTTTGACGGTCGAAACACAGCCGCGTCAAATAATCCATCGCCATCGTAATCGCCCGGTGCTGGTACGTCAGTGTTGACACCCCAAGCGATGGTCTGAAGGGCGCCGTTTGAGCTATTAATGACGAACCAGATCCCTGACGAAGGCCTCCAGACGGCGATATCCGCTTTACCGTCTCCATCGTAATCGGCAACGACCGTCTTGTCGTCGCCTGAACCGAATTGAATGGCAAACAACTGGTTGTCCGAACTCCGCAGGACATACCAGATGCCGGTCGAAGGCCTGTAAACTGCAATATCAGATCTACCGTCACCATCGTAATCGGCAGGCACCGGCCGGTCGCCCGATGTACCCCATGGGAATACGCCAAATGAATTGTCCGAGCTTCGACGGTAGTACCACGTTCCGTCGTCTGGCCGCCAGACGGCAATGTCGGCCTTACCGTCACCGTCGTAATCGGCGGGCACGGGAATGTCCTGCGCTCCTCCAAACTGATAAAAGTAGATCGGGTTTGATGTGGGACCGACAACCTGCCACAGACCGCTTTCCGGCCGGTAGAACGCGAAGTCGGTCTTGCCGTCACCGTCGTAATCCGCAGGCACCGCCTTGTCGGTGGGCCGTCCCAATATCTTGAGGGAACTGAGCTGCGAGTTATACCACGCTGCTTGCGACGGCCGAAAAACTGCATTGTCGGTCTTACCGTCGCCATTAAAATCATACAGCTCACCACGGGCGACCGAGCATGCTCGATTGAGCATCACCGTGACGTCGTTAGAGCCGAAATTCACCGCAACCAGGTCGGGAACCTGATCTCCGTTCAGGTCGGCGGTCTCGACCGCATTCGGTGCCACCCCAACAGGCACATTTGTGGTCAGGACCTTTACGATGTCGGATCCGCTGAGCGCCACAGCCAAACGTTTGGTACCGGTGCTGTTAAAATCGGCCGCAGCAAGCGATATCGGATTCGTACCGCCCGCCGGATTGTTACTTGTGCAGCTCGTGAATCCACCCGACGCCGTTCCGGAGCACGTCGTGTACGAATCGCCGTTATAGTTGGCAACGGCGAGGTCTGCGATGCCGTCGTTTCCCAGGTCCGCTAGCTCGATCGCAACCGGGCCATTGCCTGTGGCGATCACCTGCTGCTGAAAGAACGTCCCGTTGCCGTTACCAAAGAACGTCGTGACATCATCCGTGCCAAAATTCGCAACGACCAGGTCGGAGACGGAGTCGCCGTTGAGGTCGGCGATCGCGACGTAAGATGGTTGGGTCCGTGTCCTGACGGTCGTCCCATTCGTGAATCCGCCACTGCCGTTACCCAACAAGATCGACACGGTGCCGGTGAAGAAGCTGCCGAAATTCGCGACGGCTAGATCTTGCTTCGCATCCCCGTTGAGGTCGCCGACGGCGATGGAGATGGGCGTCGAGCCGGCGAAGAACGTTGCCGGCGTACCGAACGT
>CAZWSK010000014.1:11098-21511 GCA_964636445.1 uncultured Chloracidobacterium sp. | reverse complement strand
TTTGAGAGCTCGCCGGTCATGCCGCTTACGCTGATGCTCGATCCGTAAGCGGTCGCTGGGGTCACACTGTCGGTAAGCGGGATCGGAGCACTATTCGCAAATGTCGTCGCCGCAGTAGTGTCAGTCGTAATAGTCAGGGACCAGCCCGAATCGAGGCCGCCGTGGGCGGTGCCGATGATGTCGTCAACTATGTACAGCGACCATTGCCCGTTAGGGTCCGTGCCGTTAAATGCCCCGGCAAAGGTGTGCGAGGGAACCAAGTACGGGCCCGGCGGAGCGGGCGAAGGAAATGTGTCTGCTACGCCGTCGCCGCTAGTGGGTTTGTAGGTTCCTGAGAAGGGTTCTGAAAAGGCGGGCAGCGTCGCGGGAGCCTGATCGTCAAACGTATAAACCCGGTCATTAATGAGCACGCCTTGATTGAAGCCGTCGGCTAGAAAGATGTACTTTACGCCGCCCGGGCTGACGAGCAGCATATCGAGGTCCGTCATTCGAGTATGGGACAGTCCGTTGAGCGTTACGGCGACGCGGGTGATGCTGCCCGTCATTCCGGCGACCGTCACGGTCGAAGGATAAACGGCAGCCTTTGTTGGCGCCGTCAATCCCGATGCCGTGTTGATAGTGATCGGTTCAGTATTGCTGAAGATGACCGCGTCATCCGTCCAGGTCTGAGCACAGGCGACGCGCACGGACAGCGCCCCAATGCCCATCATCTGTGCCACCGCCAAAGCCGCCACAATATACGCCTTTCTCATAATGCACGCTCCCGGTCCGAGGTATTTTTGTTTGACGTCTATTCTATCACCCCACCCTCCTATCACCTCCCCCTCCAAACGGCTCAGAACGAGCGACGATCCTTAGGTCGGCACGCCAATTCTGATGGATATCAAACCGCCACAGCTCGATCTCTGGCGAAACGCATCTCGCAAAGTACTCGACGTCTCGATGAAAGCTCCATGCGGGTGCCGCAAGATAGATCACCGCGGGTTTGTCGGCGATCTCGCGGCCCTCGAATAGATCTGCGGCGGCGAGGATTCCGCGGCGGCGCTGCAGCTCGATCTTTCGCCAATAATCTATGGACTGAAACACCATCTCGCGGTCCGGCTGCGTCTTCAGCTCGATGATCACCAGCCGGCCGTCTCGACGCATTGCGAGGAGGTCGATCTTGTCATTAGAGAAACGAAATTGGTTGTAGATCGGCGACAGGATCAGATTGGCGTCGAGCAGTTTGATGTTGGAGCGAAGGATAGACTCCAGCCAGGCCTCTGACGCTGAGCGGTAGAATTCGTGACGTTTGTTTGGTGAGTCGAACGAGCGGATCATTTCCAGTTCGTTCACCAAATCGACGAGATCGTCCCAGTTCTCATTGGTCAGGGACCGCAAGGCGCGGCCGACGCCGAACCAGGCCTTTTCGACGCCCATAAGCGTGCGAATGCGAGCGAACGGCAGCCCGCGAAAACGCAGCGTCTCGCCATTACGCGCAAATACGATGTCGATCGCGTCGGGAGCGAGTTCTATGATCCTCTGCGACACGCGGCTTGGCTCGAACCGCGCCGGCATGATGAGCTTTTGCGGCTTTTCACGCCAAAGGTCTCGGATCTTTCGCTTCGGCATTTCCGTCAGCTTGATGGGTTCCGTTCGGCGGTCGACCTCGATGATGGTCAGCTTCGCACGCCAACGTTCGGTCAGAAGCGCGTGCAGTTTTTGCGCAAGACGTGAACGGCGTTTCTCGCAGATTATCCAAACGTCGCTAATGGGCCGCTTCTTTCGCAGAGAGATCTTGTCAGCCCACGAGATCGCCGCGGTGAAAACGCTCTCGGCCGTCAACGACGCCGTGATGTCGGCCATCGCTGCGATCGGCACCTTCTCCGCGGTTTCAAACTCGATCTGAGCTATCCGTCCGTTCTCGACATTAAGCGCGACGCGGCCTAGCTTGACGCCGTAAAAATTTGATTCGATGAGCCCCGCGACCTCGTTCGCTTTCTCGAGCCGCGCACGCTCAAGTTCGGCAGTGATCTCAACCGCGGCGGTGCGGGGTATCAACCGCATCACCTCGCGATTTCTTGCGAAGGAGCCGGCGACATCAACGGCGAGCTCGCTGCCTTCGATCTCAAACCCATTCAGCCGCCAGGAGTGAAAGCCCGCCTCGTCGATAAACCCGAAATGCGCCTTTCCGTCTTCCTCGACGACCTCGATCTCGCTGCTCATCAGCGGGAAATTGCCCGCCGTTTCGCGGGCCAGCAGCCACTCGGGGCGTTCGGTGATTAGATCGCGTAATTCGGCCGCGTTTACCATTCGTGGTTCTCCGCAAAGTGTCGCATCATGGCCGCCGCCCAGTCGGCGTAGCCTTGTTCGCTGGGGTGAATGCCGTCGGCGAAGAATCCCTCGAGGGTGACATCGACGGGTTGAGGGTAGTAAAGAACGCGGGGCATCGTGTGGGTGAATTCGATGATATTCGCGTTGTGCATTTGCGAGAGCCGCCAGAGGAGCGACTTTGCGGGCTGAGGAATGACCGGCGACATGATGATCATCGGGCAGTTTGAGATAAAGATGACGGCGTCAGGGTAACGCTCGCGCAAAAGCCCGAGCAGCTCGAGCATGTCGCGGCGCCATACGCGGGGGCTCGAGAGCTTCATCACGTCGTTGCCGCCTATGCCGAGCAGAATGTGGTCAAACGCGACGTCGGGCACGAGCGGCAGCAGCTCGTCGATCGTGCGGCGGGCTGTCACGCCGTTGCGCCCAACGACGTGCCAGTCGACGGGGCGGCCAAGGCGTTCGGCAAGCTGCAGGGCGAATTGGCCTGCAAGCGCATATTCGTGTGTGCGTGCACCGAGTCCCGCGACGGTCGATTCGCCAAGGACGAGCAGACGCGACGGCTCGCCCTCGCCGGGCGTTGTACCACTAGTCGGGCCGGCCGCGTCGGGCAGCAGGCCGACCTTCCAGCGGGTGACGCGGCCCTGGACATAGAGCATCGGCGCAAAGGGCAATATCGCCATTCCGCCTAGCCAAAACTGTCGCTGCCACCTCGCTAAATTGTCCATATCGAGCGTTATGCTAGAATCGAATCACCCCGATGTGTTTGTCAAATTTGCGGCCCGCACTGCTCCTTCTCGTTTTGCTCGCGTCGTGCCTGCAAGGCTGCGGAGGCACGCAAACTACTGAAACCACAGCAGTTCCGCCCACGCCCGAGGAATCGAAACGATTTCCCTTTTCGCTGCGCGAGCCAGATGTATATCAGGCAGACATCGTGGTGACCGCAATGGGCGAGGAGACGCGCTACTTCGTGGCACGCAAGGGCACGAACTCGCGGCTGGACTTTTACCGTGACGGCAAACCGGCGACGACCGAGCTCGGAACCGATGCGATCTATTCTATAGATCACGATGCTAAGACATATGAGGTCACGACGTCAGGTTCGGATCTGCCGCGGACGGATGCGGGTGATCTCGGCCGAAGATATTTCCAGCGCGGCCTGCCTTATCGCTATGAGGAACTCGACCGCAAGGATGGCGTCGTAAGATATAAGGCCCGCGACGCTGAGATCATCGTGACGATCGACGAAGCCACGGGATTGATGGTGCGGCAGGAATTCAGTGAGGGCGGCGAGGTGGTTTTCGTTTACGAGCTGCGAAATGTAAAGCTCGATGTGGACGACAGCGTGTTTAGCCTGCCCGCCGGCTACCGCCCAATAAAGAAATGACACAAGCTCACGCTCCAGTCGAGATCACCGACGAACACCGGGCGTTTGCAGAGAACGCTCTGCACTCGCTGCCCTTCGCAAAACTGATCGGCATGTGCCTCATTGATCTCAAGGCTGACGAAGCCGTTATCGCGATCGAAATGCGTGACGATCTGCGGCAGCCGTCAGGCGTTCTGCACGGCGGCGTGACAGCGACATTGATCGACACCGCGATGGCGTTCGCAGTACGTACACGGCTCGCCATAGACGAAGCGACTGCAACGATCGACCTGACCGTGCATTACGTCAGGCCGCACCTCAGCGGGACATTTACGTGTACGGCCAAAGTCGTTCGCGCCGGAAAGCGCATCTTCACGGTCTCGGCCGAGGTGCACAACGAGGAAGGCAAACTCATCGCAACGGGCCTGTCGACTTATACGAGGATATAGCCGCAAAAATGCGCAAGATGCACAAAAAGTAGCTTTTTTTGTGCCTTTTGCGCTTTTTCGCGGCCACCAACAATGGAACAGCTACGCAAATTTGCAAGGTACTTTCGGCCCTACAAGGGCACGATCGTTGTCGGAATTTTGTGCATTCTGGTGTCGATGGCGTTCGGACTGTTTGTGCCGTACATGGTCGGGCAGGCGGTGGATGATCTGACGTCGGGCATTACTTGGGACAAGATCGTTTATTATCCGCTCGTCATTCTTGCGATCAATGCCGGCAGCGGCGTGTTTCTGTTCCTGCAGCGGCGGTTGTTGATCAACACCTCGCGGCATATCGAATTCGACATGCGGCAGGATTTTTATGCGGCTTTGGTCGATCAGCCTCTCGAGTACTTTCACAAGAACCGAGTCGGCGACCTGATGGCCCGGGCGACAAATGACCTTGCTGCAATACGTCAGATCGTAGGGCCGATGATCTTGTACAGCTTTCAGGCGATCTTTGCGCTGTGCATCGCTCTGCCGATACTGTTCAGCATCTCGACAAAGCTCACGCTGCTGATGCTGATACCACTGCCGCTGGTCTCGCTCACGGTCAAGTATCTAGGGGGCCAGATACACACGCGGTTTGAGAAGATACAGGAATTCTTCTCGGACATCACCGCCCGCGCACAAGAGAACCTCACGGGTGTCCGCGTCGTTCGAGCCTATGCGCAGGAGGAGGCCGAGATCGAGCGCTTCCAGGTCCTCAACCGCGAGTACGCCGCCCGTAACCTGAACCTTGTAAAGTTTGCCGCCGCGATGCGGCCGCTGCTTTTCTTTTTCATCGGTCTCGGCTTTGTCATCATCGTAGCGGTCGGCGTGCCGATGGCCGTCCGCGGCGAGATCACGGCGGGCGATTTCACGGCGTTCATTCTTTATCTGCAGCGGATGATCTGGTACATGATCGCGTTAGGTTACGTCGTCAATCTTTATCAACGCGGCACTGCCAGCCTGAAGCGATTTAACGCGATCATCGAAGCCGAGCCGTCGATAAAGGACGCAGAAGGAACAGTCGAACAGTCCCCGATCCGCGGCTCCGTTGAATTTCGCGATCTGACCTTTGCGTACAACGGGAAGCCGGTGCTGCAGGATATCGACCTGACGATCCCCGCCGGGCAGACCGTCGCCTTTGTCGGCAAGACCGGCAGCGGCAAATCGACGCTCGTCTCGCTAGTCCCTCGCCTGATGGACGCACCCGCGGGCAAAGTCCAGATCGACGGCCGCCCGATACGCGATTATCCGCTCGAACAGTTGAGGCAGTCGATCGGCTTCGTGCCGCAGGAGACGTTTTTGTTCAGCGATACGCTAGCAAACAACATCGCGTTCGGCGTGTCAGAACCGGCTGCCACCGGAGGTGTTTCTCATATTACCGTCGAGGCCGCCGCCGAGATCGCCGGCCTCGCCGACGACATCGAACAGTTCCCTGACAAGTACGAACAACTCGTAGGCGAGCGCGGGATTACCCTGTCCGGCGGACAGAAACAACGAACAGCGATCGCGCGTGCCGTCATGCGCGATCCGCGCATACTCATCCTTGATGATTCTCTTTCGGCGGTCGACACGCACACAGAGGACAAGATCCTTCACAACCTGCGCGGCGTCCGCTCAGGCCGAACGACGCTCATCGTCTCGCACCGCGTCTCGACCATCAAAGACGCCGACCTGATCTGCGTCCTCAGCGAGGGCCGCATCATCGAACGCGGCACGCACGAAGAACTCCTTCGCCTCGACGGCGAGTACGCCGACCTGTACGAACGGCAGAGACTCGAAGAAGAGCTCGAGGCCGCCGATTGATATAAGATCAACATATGCCAAACGATCTGCCCGCCCTGCACTATCCGGATTGGAAAGAAACGTACGCGACGCTGCACCTGTGGACGCAGATCGTCGGCAAAATACGCCTTGTGCAGACGCCGTGGGTAAATCATTCGTGGCACGTACCGCTCTATCTCACGGCTCGAGGACTAACGACATCGCCGATCCCGTATGCCGCGCGCTCGTTCGAGATCGATTTTGACCTAATCGGGCACGAATTGCTCATCCGCACAACCGACGGAGCGTCGCGATCGATGCGGCTCTCTCCTCGTTCGGTTTCCGACTTTTACCACGAGTTAATTACTAAACTCGCTGAACTCGGCCTCACTGTCGCGATCCACAAAACGCCGAGCGAGATCGCCGACGCGATTCCGTTTGACGAGGACCGAGAACACGCCTCGTATGACGCCGGGCAAGTGACCAACTTTTTCGAAGTGTTGAGTTTTGCCGACAGCGTGTTCAAGGAGTTCCGCGCGCGCTTCATCGGCAAATGCAGCCCGGTGCATTTCTTTTGGGGCAGTTTTGACCTCGCCGTCACTCGGTTCTCGGGCCGCACCGCGCCGGAGCATCCCGGCGGCGTCCCCAACCTTCCCGACTGGGTCGCCCGCGAGGCCTACTCTCACGAGGTCAGCAGCCTCGGCTTCTGGCCCGGCAACGAACGATTTCCCCGCGCGGCCTTCTACTCATACGCTTACCCCGAACCCGACGGCTTTCGCGAGGCTCTCGTCCGTCCTGACACCGCCTCGTTCGATAATGACCTCGGTGAATTTATTCTCCGATATGACGCCGCACGTTCAGCGGCGTCGCCGCGGGACGCTGTACTTGAGTTTGCTCAAACCACTTACGAAGCCGCAGCAGAACATGCCGGCTGGGATCGGGCGGCGCTCGAGGCAAGTGACCCGCGGCAGTGATCCCAAAGAAAAAACCGCCTCGCAGATCGCGTGGCGGCTTGTTCAAATAAAATGAACCTAAGTTATTGTGCTGAAAAGACCTGAACGGTCCGACGGCCGAACTTGCGGGCTTCGCCGCAGCCGGGGACCCAGATGTCGATCTTTTTGCCCTTGATGCGGCTGCCGGTGTCGGAGACCAGATAGGTTCCGCTCCACGGCCCTGCATTTACGTAAACACGCGAGCCCAGCCTCAGAACCCGTGGGTCGGCCGCAATGAGCCCGCGGCGAACGCCGTGGCCCATCGCGGTCTTACCCTTGAGGCAATAGGCCGTGGCCGAGAATGCACCACGGCTCGCTCCTGCTCCGGTGGCTTTCGTTGAGACTGTCTTCTCAACAAGCTTCTTATCGTTGTCGTCGGTCGCGGGAGCGGTTTCAATTATCGGAGCGCTTTCAGTAACCAGATTATTATTAAGAATATTATCTACTTTTTCGATTATCGGTTGCGATTCTTTCGCTATAATGAGGTCGCCCGCCGGTTTCGATGTCTGGGCGTAAATAAATACGACCAGCAGACACACGAGCCCCGCGATAGAGCCTCCTCTAACGAGATTCTTCATTACAAATTCTCCTGTCATAAACACACTGGAGCCCAAACGCAAAAATAGTGTCTGAGATTGTCATTCATCAGCCACTATTTGCCGATCCTTACGGCCTGGTCTGGACTGTTTTCGGACGGCCGTACGCCGCCGAGTTTCAACAGAACTGCGTTGAAACTGTTTGTCAGACTACCATTTAGGCCAACTCGTGTCTACCCGTCTCGTGGCCGGAAGTGCTTATAAATTGGGCAATTGGTGTGTTTTCAACAGGTTACAAGTAGCATTTTTTTTCGAATTTGATAGACTTTTTGGGCGAGAATCGGTAGATTTTCGTCAGGAAGCCCACAGTTCTGAGAGGACACAAACCTATGCGCGAAAGACGCGGCGGCGAACGTTTTGCGATCTCATTCCCTATACGAGTTCGATGGAAAGGTGCGGATGGCAAAGAGGTCGTGCAGGAAGGCCTGACAGAGAATGTCGGCCCCCAGGGCACGCTCATCTACTTACCGCGCAACCTGCCCAGCGTCGGCGGCAAGGTCAAGATCACAGTCACGGAGAATCCCGATGACGAGGTGACAGCCGCAGCCGAGGTGATCCGCCTCGAACGAAACGCATCTCACCCGCAGGCTGCGCTCATGCTTACCGATAACCTGCGCGAGTGGAAGAAGAAAGTCTGGCAGCTCGCCGCGACCACCATCGCTGAGCAAGAGCCTGAGGAATTTGACGACTGGTAGAAACCAGTGAACAACGAATAGCGAACAGTGAAATTGAGAGCCAGTGTTCGTTATTCACTGTTCGTTATTCCCTATGAAAATTCTCGTACTCGGCGCCGGGCGGATGGGCCATGGTGCCGTTTTTGATCTCATACACAATTCGCCGGGCGTCGAGCAGGTCACGGTGGCCGACAGCGATCTGAAAAAGGCCGAGGCCGTCGCCGATGCTGTCGGCACCTCGCGTGTCGACGCCCACCACATAGACGTTTCAAATTATTCCGACGTACTTGCTCTGATGCGCGGCCACGACTCGGTCATCTCGTGCGTCAATTACTGGTACAACCTCTCCCTCTCAAAAGCAGCGATCGAAACGCGGGCGAATTTCTGCGATCTGGGCGGCAATAATTACGTCGTCGACGAGCAGCTAGCCCTCGATAATGATGCAAAGGCCGCCGGTATCAATTTGATCCCGGACTGCGGCCTTGCTCCCGGCATGGTCTCGATATTAGCGGCGCACGGCGCGGCAAGATTCGACACGGTCGACGAGATCCACATCCGCGTCGGCGGCCTGCCGCAGCATCCCGAGCCGCCGCTCGACTATCAACTGGTCTTCTCGGTCGAGGGCTTGATAAACGAATACGTCGAGGTCGCCCGAGTCATCCGAAACGGCGAGATCACGACCGTTCCTTCGATGACCGAGCTCGAAGAGCTCTCATTCGACCAGATCGCTCGCCCACTCGAGGCCTTTCAGACGAGCGGCGGGACGTCGACGCTTCCCGACACCTTTTCGGGCAAGGTCAAAGAGCTGGATTACAAGACGATCCGCTACGCGGGCCATTGCGATAAATTCAAAACAATGATCGACCTCGGCCTGTGCTCAAGCGAAGAGATCATTGCCGACTTCCAGAATGTGAAGCCGCGAAAGGTCTTTGGCGAATTGCTTCAGCGCAACTTGCCCGCCGACGGGCCTGATTACGTGCTTGTCCGGCTCGACTTTGCCGGCGATAGGGACGGCCATAAACGAAAACTTCGATACGACATCGTCGACAAGCGGGATGAAACAACGGGCCTGTCCGCAATGATGCGCACGACGGCATTTCCCGCCTCTATCATCGCCCAGATGATGGCTCGAGAAGACGTATTAATGCGCGGAGCGATCCCGCAGGAAGTAGCGATCGACCCGAACAAATTCATGGCTGAATTAGCCCGGCGACAGATCCAGGTTGTTATGTCGCCTGCCTGATAAACGTCTGGAACTAATGACGGCGTTGTCGTCGTATGCTCTCGCACTAGGAGGGAAACGCCCGTGACAGCAAAAGCAGTTGCCCCGATTGCCGCCGGTGAGCGTATAGATGTGCTCGACGTGCTTCGCGGCCTCGCGATCTGCGGCATCCTGATCGGGAACATGCAGTGGTTCTCGGGCTATGGAATGATGCCCGCGGACGTAGCTCCGGTTCCTACGACACTCGACAACGTGGTGCAGTTCCTCGTTCACTTCATTGTCGAGGGCAAATTCTACTCGATCTTTTCGTTCTTGTTCGGATTCGGATTTGCGATGCAGATCACGCGGGCCGAGGAACGCGGGGATACGAAAGCGGCCGTGTTCAAACGGCGGCTTTTTTGGCTCCTGATGATCGGATTTGCTCACGGTTTTCTTCTCTGGGCCGGCGACATCCTAAGCGTTTACGCATGGATGGGCTTTATCCTGCTACTATTCCGTAAGAAGTCTGACCGAAGCCTGCTCAGGTGGGCCGCTTGGCTGGTCGTCGTTCCTGTCGCGACGTACGCGTTGCTCTACGGCCTGTTCACAGCATTCGCACCGCCTGACTCAGCCGCAGGCTTTGCACCGGGGCAGCGCGCGTTTTGGGACAATATGTACTCGCAGGTAACGACCGGCTCGTGGGCTGAGATCGTCAGCGGGTTCAACCTGCAATACATCGCCGGCCGCTACGCCGGACTCGTGCTCAACATGCGGATTCCCAAGGTGCTCGCAATGTTCTTGCTTGGCGTCTACGCGTACCGAAAGGGATATTTCCACGATATCGACGCGAATCGGCCTTTCATCAAGAAAGTTGCCGTCTACGGCCTTCTGCTGGGCCTGATCGGCAACCTGATAATGGCCGCCCTTGCCGGCAGCGAAGGCCCTTTCCCGCCGACGCCCGCGGCGATCGTCGGCGTTGCGGGGTATGCCTTCGGTGTGCCGGCATTGGCACTCGGCATCATAGCGTCGGTCACGCT
>CAZWSK010000014.1:0-10998 GCA_964636445.1 uncultured Chloracidobacterium sp. | reverse complement strand
TGGATATGGCGGCAGCTGACGTATAAACGCCGGCTGCCGCTGGTGCGCAATGTTCAGCCGATGAACATCTCTTCTTCCTCGTAAACGCGGTCGACCTGCTTTGGCGCAGGTGCGAACAGCACCTCGAGGCCTTTCTTTACGCCGGCCATTATGGCCGCTACCTCGCGGGCAGGCACTACGATCTTCTGCTGAACGAACTGTGTCGTATCGAGCACTTGGTCATGCGTACGGTCGATCGATCGGCTGACCATCTCGACCTTGTCCTTTGCAGTCACGGCGGTCTCACTGACGAGGAATTTCAGTTCCGCGACCTCTTCCTTGATCAGCTCGGTCGACTCTGCAAGATACTTCGTCGCGGTCGAGAGGTTCGCCGACACCTCGCTAAAATGCACCGAGATCTCGCGTCCCTGAGCACCGATCGCGTCGACTTTACCGATGAGCGGTTCGATACGCTCCTCGACGTTTTTGACCGTAGCGACCACTTTACGAACAGTGAGCGCGATCCAAAGCAGAGCGATCGCCATCACGACAAAACAGACCGCGATCACTATCGACGAGATCATTTGCCAGAATTGCGGGTCACTAGTGTTCATTACGATTTGTTATCGCCCGGCTCGTCAACGGAATATGTCGGGCGGCCCTCAGTAATCGCCTTGGATTCGTTCTTGCGCTTCTCAGCCGTGTATGCGTCTTTACCGGCCTCTATGGCGGCTGAGAACGGATTGGCCGTGCGTGCTGCCGCGGCCTTGGCTTTGTCAGCTATCTCTTCGGCCCTTTCGCCGGCAGCGGCGTAAAGCTCTCCTGCCTTTTCCTTAGAGACTTCGTAATATTCGCCGGCTTTCTCTCCGATCTGCGCCGCGGCTTCCTTACTCTTTTCGATGCCCTTACGCGTCGCGTCAGCGATGTCGCCGCGGAGCTCCTCGCCCGATTTCGGAGCGAAAAGCAGAGCGAGAATGGCGCCGATGCCGCCACCGATGATCAAATACGTCAGTTTTGTGGTCGCGCTTGATTCGTAATTATCGTAGTTTCTTCCCATTATTTCCTCCTGCTGCGGAACGGTCTCCGCGCTCGATCAATACTTCTTCGATATGACACAAATATAACAAACTAGCGCACTTACGGGCAATGAAAATTTCGCCGTGAGCGTGTTGCGGCATACCAAAAATGCGAGTTTACGCTCCGATTTGCTACACTCTATTCTTTTCGATGGACACCAGCCGGATCAGAAATTTTTCGATAATCGCGCATATCGACCACGGCAAATCGACGCTGGCCGACCGCATCCTGCAGTTGACCGGCGCGGTCGCCGATCGAGACATGGAGGATCAGCTGCTCGACGACATGGACCTAGAGCGCGAGCGCGGCATCACGATCAAAGCGCACGCCGTGCGGCTCGACTACAAAGCGAAGGACGGGAAGGATTACGTTCTCAATCTGATCGACACTCCGGGCCACGTGGATTTTAGCTACGAGGTCTCGCGTTCACTGTCCGCCTGCGAAGGAGCACTGCTCGTTGTAGACGCGTCGCAAGGTGTCGAGGCCCAGACGCTGGCAAACACTTATCTCGCCATTGAGAACGACCTCGAGCTTGTTCCTGTCTTGAACAAGATCGACCTGCCCTCGGCTGAGCCGGAGCGTATCAAGGAACAGATCGAGACGATCATCGGGCTCGACACGACGCACACGGTACTTGTTTCGGCTAAAACCGGCGTGGGTGTTGGCGATGTACTTGAGGAGCTGATAAAAGACATTCCTCCGCCGAAGGGTGACGCCTCGGCGCCGCTCAAGGCCCTGATATTCGACAGCTGGTACGACAGCTATCGCGGTGTGATCGTGCTCTTCCGCGTCATCGACGGAACGATAAAGAAAGGTATGAAGATACGTTTCTTTAACACAGGCCGCGAATATCTCGTCGAGACGATCGGTGTCAACCGCCCGAAGGCGACACCGATAGGCGAGCTTGGTCCGGGCGAGGTGGGCTTCCTGACGGCATCGATCAAAACCGTCGCGGACGTGCAGATCGGCGACACGATTACCGATGCCGCGCGTCCGACGGCTGAACCATTTCCGGGTTTTCAGGAAGTGAAGCCGATGGTCTTCGCAGGACTCTACCCGACCGACTCGGCACAGTACGAGGACCTGCGTGACGCGATGGATAAACTCAGGCTCAATGACGCGTCGTTCTTTTATGAGCCGGAATCATCGACGGCGTTAGGCTTCGGTTTCCGCTGCGGCTTTCTTGGCCTGCTCCATATGGAGATCATCCAGGAGCGGCTTGAACGGGAATTCAACCTGGAACTGATCACTACTGCTCCCGGCGTGCGTTATCGCGTGACCACGACCGACGGCGTGGTCCACGAGATCGACAGCCCGTCTCAGATGCCCGACCCCGGACGAACGCAAAAGATCGAGGAACCGTACATCGAGGCGACGATCCTCACAAACGATGAATTCCTGGGCGGCATCCTACCGCTCCTCGACGAAAAACGCGGCGTGCAGAAGCGGTTTGAGTATGTGACCAAGGACCGCGTGATGCTGGTCTATGAGCTGCCGCTAAATGAGATCGTGCTCGATTTTTACGATCGGTTAAAGAGCGTGTCGCGCGGCTACGCCTCGCTCGATTACCATCTGTCGGGCTATAAGGAATCGAAGCTCGTCAAACTCGACATCCTCGTCTCGGGCGAGCCGGTCGATGCGTTGTCGCTCATTCTCCACAACAATACCGCGACTTCGAAAGGCCGCTTGCTAACCGCGAAAATGAAAGAGCTGATCCCGCGACAGATGTTCGAGGTCGCAATCCAGGCCGCTATCGGCAACAAGGTCATCGCCCGCGAGACCGTCAAAGCAATGGGCAAGAACGTCATCGCCAAATGCTACGGCGGCGACATCTCGCGCAAACGGAAGCTTTTGGAAAAGCAGAAAGAAGGCAAAAAGCGGATGAAGAAGGTCGGCCGCGTCGAGATCCCGCAAGAGGCATTCCTTGCCGTGCTAAAAGTTAATGAAGGCTCATGATCGCGTTGCATAGACCGACGGATCGATCTCGCTAAATATGTTGTCACGGGATTCGATCTCCGCGAGTAGCTCCTCATTGGCCTCACCCGACTCCAGCATCTTCGCTAACATATCGAACCGCTGAATGTGAGACTGGAACCGCCGCGATGAGTACTGCACGGTCGTACCCTGATAGATCTGGAATG
The DNA here is from genome assembly GCA_964636445.1 of uncultured Chloracidobacterium sp. GTDB lineage: Bacteria > Acidobacteriota > Blastocatellia > Pyrinomonadales > Pyrinomonadaceae > OLB17. The sequence goes on along the minus strand of CAZWSK010000014.1, from coordinate 7,801 downwards.
CCCAATCGCTCGACTGCGCAAGGAGCAGTTCACGAGCCGCTTGACGCAAGATCCTAGTTCCAGGTTCCAAATTCCAAGTTCCAAGTTTGTCTTGCGAAACTTGGGACTTGGAACCTGGAACTTGGAACTCATCGGTCAGTTCCGTCATCCTACGCTCCGCATCATGCTGATACGGATACATCCACGAGTTCTGCTCGTTTATCCAGACCTTGTAATAACCGTTCTCGCCCCAGCTCGACGCTGTCGGACGCTGCTCCTGGATCGACATTCCCGAATCAAGAAAATCGCCGGGCGTCACGCATTGGATCTCGTTTTGGTCAAAGTGGATCTTCTTGAAAAAGAAATCGAGAAACTGTGGGCCCTCGTACCACCAGTGACCATAAAGCTCAGCGTCGTAAGGGCTTACGACTAGCGGCGGATGTCCCTCGAATGTCTCCCGCAGCTGATGCGCCTGCTTTATCCGCTCGGCGATAAAGTGCGATGCGTCATTCGCCGCTTGGTCTCGGGCAATTGCGGGAATATACGGCTCCTTTAAGTTCTGCGGCACGTCCCGGCCCGTTATGCGGTGATATTTCAGGCCGAGATGGCGTCGTTCGCCGGACGAATGCAGGTGCGGCTTGACGTATTCATAGTCAGCGTCCCAACCGATGTCACGATAAAACTCCCGATAGAGAGAGTTCCCCGGATAGCCGGTCTCCGCCGACCATACTTGCTGACTGGTCTCGACGTCGCGGGCGAATACGGCCGTGCCGTTGGGCGTGACCACCGGCGCGTGCACGCCATACCGCGGCCGCGGGTCGCCATAGAGAATTGCGTGCGTGTCCGAGATGAAGTACTCAATGCCCGCTTCCTTCAGCAGGTCCTCGACGCCGGGCTCATACGCGCACTCGGCGAGCCAGATGCCGCGCGGGCGGCGGCCGAAGTGTTTCTCATAATTTGTCGCCGCAATCTGTATCTGTGCCCGGCGCGATTCCTGTGTCGAGATGAGCGGCAGAAAGCCGTGCGTCGCACAGCAGGTGATGACCTCAACGACGCCTTCGTCCTGCAGCTCGCGAAAGGCGTTGACGAGATTGCGCTTGTAGCGACCGTTCCACAGGTCGAGCGATGCCGTAAGGTTCTCGACATACATCTTCGCGACGTCGTGAAAGTTCGCCGCCTCTTGCCGCGTACGGTATTCCTCTTTGTGAGCAAGCTCGATCAGGTTTTCGAGATGCCGCGTGTATCGTTCTTGCAGCAGCGGATCGGCGAGCATCTCGCACAATGGCGGCGAGACGTTCATCGCGAGCCGCGGGGAGGCACCGGCCTCGTGCAAAGACTGAAAGATGAAAATTAGCGGAAGATAGACCTCAGTTATTGCTTCGTATAACCAGTCTTCCTCGAGGAATTCGGGATATTCGGGATGCCGGACAAACGGCAGATGCGCGTGGAGAATGAGGCTGAAATATCCTGCGGGCATTGCAGGTATATTAAAACAGGTTCCTACCGAAGACTATGCGAGCTTAGAGGACTGCATCGGACGGACGAAAGTTTTCGCGGCTTTAGCGTCTTCGGAAAATGCACCAGGCTCGCACCATAGACCGCGGCCGAGAATTCTTCCTCGGTCCACTCGGCCTCGTCGATGTCAAAGTGCTCTTTCAGTGCCGTCTGTGCCTTCGCAGGCGTGAGCTCATTGATCTTTTCCTGAAGCACCGCAAATAACGACGCGCTTACACGCCAGCGTATTTCCTCAAGCGTGAAACCGCTTGCCAATGCAAGCATCGCGTATCGAAGATCCTCGGCCGGGATGCCCTCGAGAGCATATTCGCTACTGCCAATGAATCGTGAGAACGCAATATGCGACGCATTGTCAGCAGTTACCGGATCGTCGCCCGCCATCGCCACATCAAACGCGTCGCGGGCAAACCCTGACTTGTCGAGCACCTCTGCAAACTTCGTCGCCGACACGGTCCAACGCGCCTCGCTCGCAGGATGCGGGCTAGGGCTGCGGCGCGGGGTGGTAACCGTGTTCGAGTAGATCACGCGAAAGTACGGCAGGTTCACCGCGTAAAATCCGATCTCGGCTTGATACTCGCCGTCGGGCTCGGCCGCGAACCACCAATTGCCCTCACTGTCGCATGCGTGAATCTCTTCCGTGTCGCGTTTGAGGTCCTTCAGTTTGAGAACGAGCGTGTAGCTGCCGAGATCGTCGCCAAACACACCCTTTAGCTGCTTCCAGGGATTATCTTTTAACGACCAGTAGAAATAGAGCCGCGTCGGCGACTGCATCAGCAGCCTCGCCCGATTCTCAGATTTCAGTTCGGGAAGCTCTACGTCCGCAAGGGCCTTGAATACCGGCGACAGCTCGACCTCGGGCTCTGCCGCTGCCAATTCCGCCGTGACGTCGAGGTCAGATTTCGCGCTCTTGACGGCCTTTCTTCGCGTTGTTTTTGACTTAGGCGTTGTCGCGGCCTTCGACCTTGAGACCGGCTTCTTCGTCTTCGGGGCGTCAGCTTTAACAGGCGAACTGGCGGACGCAACCTCGGCGAATGCGTCGGCCTCCACCGCGGTCGCATTCTTTTTCACGGCCTTGCGCGCTCGGGTCTTTTTCGGTTCGTCCACCGCGGCCTTCAGCGTTGCTGCCTCGACTGTTTCTGCGAATGGGTCGATCGCACCAAGCGCCGGGACGTTAGTTTTCTTTGTAACCTTCTCTTTAGCCACGTCAGTCCTCAAACGGCAAAAAGCCGCAAACAATTAGTATGCGGCTTTTGAGATGAATCGACAAGGAACGCTATTTCGTGCCGGCAGGTTGTACGGTCATCTGGTACGCCTCGAGCTTTATCGTGACCTTGCCAAATTCAGTCGAGACCTCAGCCTTAACAGGGATGTGCCGAGGGTCGTCGGTCATCCAGATGGTCATCTTGCCTTCCTGCTCGATGAGCCGGCCGGGACCAAATATCTGCGGCTCGACACGCCAGCAGTTGACCTTACCTAAAACAGTATTCAAGCGCTCTCGCTTTGTTACGGTGAAAGGAACGTTGTAGACCAACCCGGAATCGCTCACCGCGTATTCGCCCCGCGTGCCGGTCGTCAGCGGGAGCAGCCGCACCGCGTAGATCGCAGTGATCATATCGAGAACATCAGGTGTGACGTCGGATGCGATGCGTTTCGGCGGCCGCATCGGATCCTTCGGATCGGTCTCAACGTATGTCACCTGGCCGGCCTGATGGTCGAATATCGCCTCGCTTTCGCGCACACGTTCCTTTTGCCGGTCGAGCTTGATGGTCTTCAAAATGCGGAAATCATCCGTTGCCATCACCGAGTCGTACCGCTGCAAAAAACTAAACCGCAAAAGCTTGACGAGCGTACCTCGTGAGGTCGCCTCGCCGCGAATAATGAGTTCGTCCGAGTTCTGTCCCGTGGTCGTAGAGAACACGAGGTCTGCAATGGTCCACCCGATCTTGAGCCGGCTCAGCTTGCCCTCGTACGTGAGCGTCTCGCCGAGGAACATCTCACCCGAGCCGCGTCCTGTCGACGACATCGACGGCTGACCGGCCACATTTGTCGCGGCGAAATGCAATGCGATAGCGGTAACAAGCACCCCGACCAACCGCCCCGGTTTTATGAACTCAGGAGAAAACATACATCTTCGCTGCCAACAGACTGAGCGCAACGACCGTTCCGATCGCGGCCTCATACTCGCGATGTTTTAAGTATAGACCACTATCCCAGGCTTTGTTCTTACTTTTCCAAGGCATGAGACGCGGCACGAACATCGGCACTGCGGCCGCGTACGCTGCATACTCATCCGGAAATGCCTCACGCACATCACTCGCTTCGATACGCATCACAGGCAGATAGATGCTCAGAAAAAGGGCCGCGAACACCAGCCCGAGCCACCAAACCGCGGTCGCTGCGGTGAAACCGATGCCGAGAATAAAGCTGCCGAGGTACAGCGGATTTCGTGTGTAGGCGTACGGGCCCGTAACGGCCAACTCCTGCCCTTTTCGAATATGCCCTGATGCCCACGCCCTGATCAAAAGCCCTACCGCCGCCACCGCCGCTCCCGCCGCAAGGCTCGTCGCGGTCGGCCGGGCAGCGACGATGAAGAGGATCGCGAACAGCATTCCAAGCGGAACGCGAATACGCTGCAAGGTACGCTTGTTCATGCGCTCCTTGCGGCTTCACGACCGAGCCGCTCTCCGACGGCCGCTAATACCTGCTCAACGCTAATGTCCATACATATCCACTCGCCGCACGTCCTGCGGTGACAATCCACTCGGCAGGCGATGTCGTTGCGCTCGACGCAGATATCATCCGCGTTGATGCTGCCGTTACGCCACCACTCGGTCGGGCCAAAAAGTCCCACGACCGCGGCACCCGCCGCCACAGCGATGTGCGTCGGCCCGGTGTCTCCGCCGACGTAAACGCCGCTCAGCTTTGCCAACTCATAGAACGACTTGAGGTCCGGCGACGCTGTTATGAGCTTCCCAGAACGACTCGCTCCAGCGGCCTTCGCCGCCAAAACCTCTTCGCCCGGGCCTGTCGTCAACACCGACCCCAGCCCATAAGTATCCCATAGCAGGTCAGCCAGCGTGCCGAAATTCTCAGCGGGCCACAGCTTGGTCACCCAACCGCCGCCGGGATTCAGGACCGCAATCGGCGATCCCGCCTCCGCAACAATCGCAGCCGCACGTGCCCGGTGCTCTTCCGACGTCCTTATTGGAAATTCAAGAGTCTCGTCCGCCGAGATATCAACACCGATCGCCGCGGCCGCCAGAGTTAGATTCTTCCATATTACGTGCTGCCGCGCAGGCGTCGCTGCCGTGTCCGTCAGGAAAAACCTCGCCGCCGGCTCTCGAAGCATCTCGCGCGAAAAGCCCCATCGCCTCTTCGCCCCGGAGAGTCTCGCCGCGACTGCCGACTTGAGCAGCCCCTGAAAGTCGATCGCGACATCAAATTTGAATTGCCTTAATTCTCGAATACTGCTCACAACCGCCCCCGCCCCCCCGTTTCGCGTGTCGATCTCGATGAGATGGTCGATAAACGGATTGCCGCGCAATATCTCGGCCACGCCCCGCTCAACGACCCACGCGATCTCTGCCTCCGGCAATCGCCGCCGAATAAGAGCCAACGCCGGCAGCGTGTGTACGATATCCCCGATCGAGCTGAGTTTTACAATGAGCAGCCGCACGAACCTATATGGTAATTTGATTCCCGCATTTTTTTCCATTTCGCGATCTTTTTTGAGCCAGTTCGAAAGCGTTTTCCGCCTTGTAGGACAAAGCGGGGTCTAGATCCCAGAAGATATACGGAGGAAAAGTCTGATGTTTACCCGAAACCTTACCAGAAGGAAGATATTGAGGCTGGCCGCGGTGCTTTTTGCGACGATAACTGCTGTAGTTGCGTTTGACCAGCACGGTTCCGTACGGCCAATGGCCAAGGAGAATAGATCTGACGTGCGTCGATTCTTTCGCGATACTTCATTGATCGATGCGGTCACGGTCAGCTGGAATCGCCAGGCTCTCGGGCAGACTCGGACATACCCTTGCTCGCCGGGAACTTTCACATGGCCCGACAACAACAACTGGAGCCAGCAAGAGGTAATAGCGATGGACAACGGCTGCAATCCGGCCCAGCCATACGTCGCACAGCCCAGCAACTGGAGCACCACAACCTTTCCTAACGGCATCGGCACCGATGTGATACTTACCGCCGCGACAGCACCGACGAACGTCAACGTCCAAGCTACGCTAACGAGCCTAACGGTTCAGCCCGGGGCCGGGAACATGACCATGCAAGCGAGCAGCTTCCTCGATGCTCAAACCTATGATTTTCAAACCGACGGCGTCGTCGGAAATAGCGGCGGCAGCGGTTCTGCTCCGTATCTTCGTATTGCCGGCCTCTTCAAAAAGAGCGCCGGCAGCGGCCTTCTGGATTTCACCGGCGGCTTGACCGAGATCTACCTCAGGCTTGACGGCGGCACGGTCCAGGTCGATCAGGGAACCCTAAAACTCGGTCGCTCAGTGGACACAAGCACGGGCGCCAACTTTGTCGTCGCATCGGGAGCCGCCGTCGACTTCAATGCCGCTCCGTCAGGCTTTGGCGGCAGTTTTAGCGGCGCCTATACCGGAACAGGTGCAGGAGCATTTCAACTAAAGGGAAATTACTTCAACACCGTCAGCCCCGGAGCGACGTTTAACTTCGCAGGGAACCTCTTCCAATGGAGCGGCGGAACGATCGGCTCGGGACCCAGCCTTGTCAACAACGGCACGATGAATCTCGTCGGTTCCGACGCGAAGCAGATCGACGGCCAGGCATTTCACAACGCCGGCTTGATGACGCAGAGCGGTACGGGCAACCTTCAGTTCGGCACCAATTCATTCATGTTCAATGACGCGAACGGAACCTATGACATTCGGTCGGATGCGGGGTTCAATCCCGGCGGACGGTTCGACAACCTGGGCACGTTCAAGAAGTCGGCCGGTACCGGTACTTCCAGCATAGGCGCAGGGCCGGGAAGCGAGACGTTTTTCAATCACCTCGGCGGCACAGTCGAGGTGCTCAGCGGAACGCTAAAGTTGTCTCGCGGCGACAGCACCGGCGGCACGATCATCGTGGCGGAAGGCGCAAAACTTGACCTCAACAGCGGTTCGGGTTTTGGCAACTACTCCGGATCGTACAACGGCAGTGGTGCGGGCATCGTCGAAATGAACAGCGGCAACATTAATTCGAATGGTTCGGGTGCAGTCTTTAACCTGCCCAATTTCCACTGGAACGGCGGCTCGATCAGCGCCGGGCCTCCGTTCAATAACGCCGGCACGATGCGGCTCCAGGGCGCGGGCGGCTGGGGGATCAACGGCCAGGGCTTTACGAATTCCGGCACCATGGTCCACTCCGGGACAGGCCAGCTTCAATGGGGTGCCAACGCCTTCATGACCATCGCCCCGGGCGGAATCTACGACATCCAGCGCGACGGCAACATCACGAACGGCGGGAATATCCGCTGCTCAGGCACCATGCGAAAGAGCGCAGGAGCGGGCGTGGCCACGATCGGCACACCGAGCACGGAGGCTACCTTCCGACTGCTCGGCTGCACTGTCGAGGTGACGAGCGGAACGCTGCGGTTGGGACGCAGTTTTCCCCAAAGTACAGGCGGGACATTCATCGTCGGCCCGGGTGCCGTGGTGGACATCAACGGTGCTGCCAGCTTTGCGAGCGAATGGACCGGCAACTATAGCGGCTTCGGTTCCGGTCGGCTAGAACTTAATGGCGGCCAGCTCACCATCGCTGCTCCCGGCGCGACGTTCGAGTTTGACGGTGACCTCTTCCAGTGGACGGGCGGCTCGATCTTTCACGCGAGTGCCGATCCGTTCATCAATGCCGGCACGATCAATCTCGGCGGCATAGTACAGCTTCACGGGAACGGCATGTCGAATAACGGCACCATTAGGGGCCATGGGACCATTAACTTTACCGGTAATCCGAGCGGGCTCATCAACAACGGCACCATCTCGCCCGGCGGCGACATTCCCGCCACGATCGGGTTGTCCATACCGGGCGGTGACCTTCAGTTGGCCCCGAGTTCGATCCTGGATTTTGCGATCGGGGATACCGGCGAGGGCTCTACATCCTCGTCGATCGCTAAGTCGGACGACCGGCCGCTGACTCTCGGCGGCAGGCTGTCGGTACGCCTGCTGAATGGTTTCACGCCGAGCGCGAGCGACGTTTATACGATCATTACGACCAGCCAGCCGATAGCCGGGCGATTTGCAAACGTGCCCAACGGCGGCCGTGTTAATACCGCCGACGGCGTCGGCTCTTT
>CAZWSK010000013.1:0-26804 GCA_964636445.1 uncultured Chloracidobacterium sp. | reverse complement strand
GAGGAATTGACCATCTGATACATCAGAAAGTACATAGCAATAAAGCCCACGACCGTCATGACCGCGAGCTTTATATACATCATTCTTTCCATTTTCTGGTCCGTCATGACTGTGCCTCACTTTCATCAACAAATTGAGCGGGATCAGCATCGAACCTTTGCTTACAGCCTGTCGAGCAAAAATAGTACGTCATGCCTCCATATTCAGAGCTACCTGCAGCACTTTGGCTGTTGACGTCCATTCCGCATACCGGATCTTTTTCCATGACAAACCTCCTGCCACCTTAACGCACCCTAGATTTCATTCGTGCCATCTCGCGAATGTCCGATCTCTGCATGTTTATTGTCTTGCGCGAAAAAGCCTTTAGACGTGGATTACTCCCCTGCCTAATCTGCTGCTGCGACATGTTGATTGCCATCTGATGGTGCATCGTAAACTTGTCGAGGAACATGCGGTCGAATGTACGACCTTCGCGCGCCTTGTCGAGCTGCCGCATATCCCGTTGGGCCATTCTTTTCATCTCAGCCATCGTCATTCGACGACCGTTCACGGTCATACCGGACGACATGGCGGCTCGCGGAAACATCTCGTCGCGCATCGCCTGAAGCTCGGAGAGATCCTTCTCTTGGTTGCTGATCGTCCGCGATGCAAACGACTGTAACTCATCGAGACGCCCTTTCGACTCGGCGAGCCTTGCCATCTCAATCCCATCACGGTGGTGATCTATCATCATATCGATAAACTCGCGGTCGATCGCCCGCCCACCATTTCGTTGGGCGGCCACTTCGCTGACTGCACCTGCGAGTAAAAACGCTGTTACCAACATCACTGATGTCTTCATATCTGCTTCTCCTCCGTTCCCGACGAAAGCTTAGCCGCGCATGACTGTCGCGTATGTACGTTGAGATACGGTTTGCCTGCCGAAGGCAGATACCGTAACTATGAATATATAACCGTCGTTGGATCCATTGGCGGCAAGCTTGACAAACGGCGAATCAAGGTAGATATTTCGGTTATCAGATGTTGAAGAGAGTCGCAGCTGTTTTTTTCGTCTTGGCCCTCGTGGGGCAGGCGTGGGCGTGGGCGTGTGTTTGCGACCCTAGCGAGACAGACGCTCACTCCTGCTGCATACGAACCGTCGAAAGAAATCTATACGTCTCCACCAGTCCCTGCTGTGACGAAGGCATGTCATGCGCGTCAGCTCAGGGAATGACCTCATCGTCGGCGGCGGCATTTTTTGTTTCGACTATACAGTCTGAGCTAGCCGTTCCACTTACCGCAGCATCGGCAATTGTCCACCAGCCTGCCATCTCGTGGCGGATACGCGTCACTGATAAAACGCTCCGTACTAAAGGGCCGCCCCCTCGGCCTCTCTATCTATATCTGCGCCATCACTCCCTCCTGATCTAATCCTCGCAAAGTCTAATTTTTCGTAGGGTGCAGTGATGCGCCCTAATGTTACGTCTATGCGCTCTCGCGGGCGTCGAAGCACAATTCAAAAAGGAGGAATATGAAAACTATACTTTTATCGATCGCGTTCGCCGCGGCGGCATTAGCCGTTGCTTGCGGAGGCTCAGGTGGCGGTTCCGCTCCTGCAGGCAAGCCGATCAAAAGCGGTCCAGCGGGCAACAACCTTACAGCAACACTCGCGAACTCGGACGGCGTTCTCAGAAAGGGAAAACAAACGTTCACACTTACGTTCGCCGATCCCGGCGGCAAGGCGGTTGACGTCGGCTCAGCCTCGGTCAATTTCTTTATGCCGGCCATGGGCTCGATGTCGGCGATGAACAATCCGGCCGCATTGACAACGACATCAACACCCGGTGTTTACTCGGCAACGGTTGACCTCGAGATGTCGGGAGAATGGCAGGCCCAGATCAAATATGACGGACCGGCCGGTAAGGGTAACGCTAACCTAGCAATAACAGCGCAGTAGGGCGCAAACTAATGATCAACTGGCTCATCGATTGGTCGATCAGGAACCGCGTGATAGTGCTGCTGCTGTACATCGGCATAGCGGCTGCCGGTTACTGGGCTCTGACGCGCACGCCGATCGATGCCATACCTGATGTTTCTGACAATCAGGTGATCGTATTTACGGACTGGCCCGGCCGTTCGCCGAAGGAAGTCGAAGATCAGGTAACTTACCCGCTGGTGACCAACCTGCAGGGGCTGCCGAGCGTGCGCACCGTGCGAGCGAGTTCTGCGTTCAGTTTCTCGATGATCAATGTGATCTTTGAGGACAATGTCGAACTATACTGGGCACGAACAAGGATACTCGAACGCTTAAATCTCGTAGCCCGGCAGCTCCCCGAGGGCGTCACTCCAACGCTCGGCCCGGATGCGACCGGCCTCGGTCAAGTCTACTGGTACACGCTCGAATCCGATAAAATGAGTCTCCGCGATCTGCGGACGCTGCAGGACTGGTTTGTCAGGTATCAGCTCAACTCGACTCCGGGGATCGCCGAGGTCGCCACCGTCGGCGGCTTCGTTCAGCAGTATCAGATCGAGATCGATCCTAATAAGCTGCGTGCGTACAGCGTGCCGCTCTCGGCTGTTGTCGAGGCGGTCGAACGTTCCAATAACAACGTCGGTGGAAATGTTGTCGAGCAGGCTGGAGAGTGGGCCATTGTTCGGGGGATGGGCTTGGTCGAGTCGGTCGCAGACGTTGAGAACATCGTGATCGGCGCGAGCAACGGTACGCCGATCTATGTACGTAACGTGGGCGAGGTCAAACTCGGCAACGCTTTCCGCACAGGCTCACTAGATAAGAACGGGAAAGAAGCGGTTGGGGGCGTCGTAATAATGCGTTATGGCGTGAGCGCGCTCGAGGCCATCGACGCGGTAAAAAAGAAGATCGAGGAGATCAAGCCGGGTCTGCCCGAGGGGGTTCAGATCGTCCCCTTCTACGACCGTACCGACCTTATCAACCGGACGGCCAGCACGCTAAAGGAAGCCCTCATTGAGGAGTTCATCCTGGTCACCCTCGTCAATCTCATCTTCCTGGCCCATTTCCGTTCGATCTTCATCGTCACCATACCGCTCCCACTGGCGGCCCTGGTCTCGTTCCTGTTCATGTACTTCTGGGGCGTCACGTCAAATATCATGTCGCTGGCGGGCATCGCGATCGCGGTGTCTGATCTGGTCGACGCCGGTATTGTGGTTACGGAGAACGCCTATCGCGCTCTCGAGAGCGAAGGGACAAGCCTGACGGACCGCGCTCGGGTTTGGGAGATCGTCCGTGAATCTGCACAGATGGTCGGCCGGCCGATCTTCTCGTCGATGGCCATCATTGTGATCGCTTTTGTTCCTGTGTTCGCACTGACGGGTCAGGAGGGCAAGTTGTTTAGTCCTCTTGCGTATACCAAGAGCTTCGCCATGATCGCCGCGGCTTTTATGGCCGTGACCCTCGTACCGGTCCTATGCGGCTTCCTCCTCAAAGGGAAGCTCAAGCATGAAGAGGCCAATCCGGTCATGCGTGTCCTGCGGAATTTCTACAAGCCCTTATTGATACGCGCTCTCCGTAATCGCCTCGTGACGATACTGATAGCGCTCGTTTTCTTCATCGGCTCGATGATCGCGGCCACTCAGATCGGCAGCGAGTTCATGCCGCCGCTTAACGAGGGCGACCTGCTCTATATGCCGGTAACGGATCCGGGCATTTCGCTCGACGAGGCTACCCGTTTGCTGAGCAAGCAGAACGAGATCATCGCAGGGTTTCCCGAGGTCGCATGGGCGGCCGGTAAAGCGGGCCGGGCGGAAACATCGACTGACCCGGCTCCCATCAACATGAATGAGACGGTCGTCCACCTTAAACCTGAAGGCGAGTGGCGCACCGGCATGACCCGTGAAAAGCTGATTGCGGAGCTGGATGCTGCTCTGCGCATGCCGGGCGTAACCAATATCTGGACACAGCCGATCATTAACCGGATCGAGATGCTGGCTACGGGCATCCGCTCGCAGGTGGGCATAAAGATCTATGGGAACGACCTCGAGACGCTGGAACATGTTTCCCGTCAAACCGCGAACGTCGTTCGCACGATAAACGGAGCCGCGGACGTCTATCCCGAACAGATCGGCGGTGCTCCCTATATCGACATCGATGTGGATCGCGTCGCTGCGGCCCGATACGGTATCGATGTCGGGACGATCCAGGACGTGATCGAAAAGGGTATCGGCGAAACCAATCTAACCGTCACGATCGAGGGCCGCCGGCGTTTTCCGATCAGGGTCCGTTACGCACCCGAATTTCGTTCTTCGCCCGAAGCGATCGGCCGCATTCCGGTAGCTTCCCCGGCTGGGGCTCCGATCCCGCTTGCTCAGCTTGCCGAGATAAAGGTGGTAGAGGGCCCGTCGATGATCCAAAGTGAGAATGGCTTGCTGCGCGGGACCGTCCTGTTAAACGTCCGCGGCCGGGACATCGGCAGTTTTGTCGATGAGGCTGATGCCGCGATCCGCTCCCAGGTCAGCTTGCCGGCCGGCTACTACTTTACATGGAGCGGCCAGTACGAAAATCAGCAGCGTGCGCGTGCGCGTCTAATGATCGTCGTACCGATTGTCATCATCATCATATTCATAACGCTCTATCTTACTTACCGGTCGTTTTTAGAGGCTGCACACGTACTGCTCGCGGTCCCGTTCGCCCTGACCGGCGGATTTTACCTGCTGTGGATGCTTGGGTATAACTTTTCGGTCGCGGTTTGGGTAGGATTCATCGCTCTTTTCGGAGCGGCGGTGCAGACTGCGATCGTTATGGTCGTTTACCTCGAGGAGGCAGTGGAGCGAAAAAAACGCGAGGTCGGAACGCTAGATAAGGAATCGCTCTTAGTCGCGGTAACCGAGGGCGCCTTGCTTAGACTGAGGCCAAAAGTCATGACGGTGACAACGATCGTCGCCGGACTGCTGCCCATCATGTGGAGCAGCGGCGCGGGATCTGAGGTTATGCGGCCACTTGCGGCTCCGGTATTCGGGGGCATGGTCTCGAGCCTCGTCCATGTACTGATCGTTACGCCGGTGATCTTTTATTGGTTAAGGCTCTACGAATTGAAAAGGGAGAATACACCGTGAAACACATTTTTTCGTTATTCATGTTGTTAGGATTTATGGTTGTGTTTACAACGACTGCATCGGCACAGAAGACGCGCGGCGGTTCACAATCCGCACGGGTCGAGATAACCCGCTACGGATATGAGCCCGTAAGCATTGCTTTGCGCAAAGGGATCCCGGCCCGCATCACGTTTGTTCGCCGAACAAACGACACCTGTGCAACCGAAGTGCTGTTTCCCGATTACGGCATCAATCGTAATCTGCCGCTCGATCAGGCCGTCGTGATCTCGTTTACCCCGCGGAAAACAGGCGAATTCGCCTTCACATGCGGGATGCGAATGCACAAAGGGAGGATGATCGTAAGGTGAACCGAACCGCAATACATATCGTGCGCGAAATGCGCCGGTCACTCGGTATAGCCTTGCTCCTGTTACTTTGCGTCTTGCCGGTAAGACCTCATAACGGGCATCCGAGTCCGACACCGACGCCTGGCGAAAGCTCTGCGAAGGCGGATTCTGGCGATGTCACTGAACGACTCCAGCAACCGGCGAAGAAGCGGGTAGATGAATTTCCGACACTACATCCGCTGGTCGTTCATTTCCCGATAATGCTGCTGCTATTAGCCGCTGTTCTTCAGATCGTCGCTTTTTTTGTTTTCAAAAGAGAGATCGGATGGGTCGTGCTCGTGATGGCGTTTCTTGGCGTGGTCGGCGCATACCTGTCATCGAACGTCTTTCACCCGCACACGACCGGATTAGACGAAAACGCTCAGCGGCTGCTTACCGAACACGAATGGTATGCATCACTGACCATCTGGGTCGGTGCCGCCGGCACGCTCGCGAAGGGATTCTCAACTTTCTTTCGGCGGCCGTGGTGGGGCGAGGCTCTGTCGGTCGTTGTCTTATCGGCCGCTGCGGCGGCGGTTTCTATTGCTGGACATCACGGTGCCGAGCTTGTCCATAAGGAAGGCGTCGGCCCACGCGGGGATTTTTTAGAGAGTCACGATCATTAGGCTGTTCGAGATGGGGAGATATTTGATCGAATTATGTTTATCGATCGCCGTGGTCATGGCCGCGGCCCTCTCCGTCTTTACACAGGCGACACCCGCGCCCGATCTTACCTCGACAAGATATCTCGACCAGGTCCAGGGACTGACCGTAGAACAGGCTGTCCGGAAGGGCCTGCAAGATAATACCGAGCTCGCCGCGATGCGAAATGAGGCCGCGGCGGCCGAGCGGCTGATCCAGCAGGCTCGCCTCCGGGCGAATCCATCGGTTGAGCTGAGCGGGACCAAGCAGATCGGCGGCCCAGACTACAGCGCCATGATACAGGGGGAATTACCGCTCGAACTCGGTGGACGGCGAGCCGCCCGGGTCCGCGTCGCACAGCGCGAGCTTGAGATCCGTCAACGCGCCGTCGACGAGCGAGAGCGGCAGCTCGCTGTCGAGATACGGATCAAATTCGGCGAGAGCCTTGCCGCGATCTTTAAGCTCGTATTTGCCGAACATCTTCTGGCAACTGCCGAACAGAACTATGGCCTAACAAGCGCCAAGGTTGACGAGGGCCGCTCTGCCCCGCTCGAACGCAGCCAGGAGCTTGTCGAGCTTAACCGGATCCGCGCGGCCAGAGAGACGAGTGAGGGTGCGGTCGAGATCAAAATGTTCGAGCTTCGCAACCTGATCGGAATGGGGCCCGATGAGATCCTGCGTCTAAAAGGCACGCTTGACACGCCGATCGAGCAGCTGCCGTCAATCACCGACGCGACCGCAGAGGCGCTCCGCACGCGGCCGGACCTGCTCGGTGCCCGGGCAGTCGAAGAACTCGCCTCGGCCAAGGCCGCGCAAGCGCGTTCCGAAGGACGGGTAGATGCAGACCTAATGCTCGGCTACCAGCGGATGAAGACTGGCTTTCCGCTCCTGGGGATACAAGAGGGCACCGGAGCCCTGTTGCCCATCGACAGCAAAATGCACTTCTTTACTTTTGGTGTGAAATTGATGCTGCCGGTTCGTGACCGCAAACAGGGCGAGATAGCCGCCGCATTGCTTGAACAGGAGGCCGCGCGCAATCGCCGGGAATTCGGCGAACTGACGATCCGGCGTGAAATTGCCTCATCCTACGCTCGATACGCGCGAGCCGTGAAGGCCCGTGAGATCTATCGCGTCGGTGTCCGGGACCAGGCCGTCGCCAATCTGGACGTTGTTCGGCGCATGTACGAGCTTGGGAAGATCACGCTTCTCGATTACATCGCCGAGCACCATCGTTTTATCGACACCGAGACGGCGTACATCGATGCACAGCTCGAGGCTTATCTCGCGCACATCGATTATTTGAAAGCCGTCAACTTACCGGAGCTTGTGAACAAATGAACGACACAGACGAAAATGGGGTCGTTGACACCCCGAGCGAGCCTCGGAAACAAGGCATTCATCCGGCAGCATTTATTGCGGCCGGTATCATCGCGCTGGCGCTGCTCGTCGTCACAGCGTGGTATCTTTTCGGATCCGGCGGCGAAGCAGGCCGCCCCGTCCCGGCGCCCCGCACAACGGTCGATGAGGCTGAGCCTGAATCTATTGCCAATCAAATACTTACGCTGAGTCCTGACCAGATCAAGAACGCCGGCATCACGATCGAACCGGTCGGGGAACAGCTGGCGACCGAAAGCCAGGAAACGTCCGCAACAGGTACCGTCGAGGCCAATGCCTACAAACAGACACCTGCTCTTTCGCTTGTTTCCGGTGTCGTCAGGCGAGTTATTCCCGAGTTGGGTGACAACGTATCGGCCGGGCAGACAGTGGCGGTCATTTTCAGCAACGAGTTCGCTGAGGCCCAGTCGAGGTATCTGGCCCTGCAGACCGAGGCCGTGAACGCGCGTCGCAATTACGAACGTTCGCAACGTTTGATAACCGTGAACGCCCCGGGCCGTAGCGAGTTGGAGGAATCTATAAGGCTTCGCAAGGCCGCTGAGGCGGCACTCGCCGAGATGAGAAACCGCTATGACCGCACTGTCAAGCTGATGCAGATCGGCGCCGCGAGTCGTGAGGAATTGGAGCAGGACAATACAAAACTGCGAACCGCCGAGGCCGAAGTAGAACAAGCGAGGCTGCGCGAATCAAGGGCCGCTCAACTCCTGCCGATCAGCAACGAAGTCCGTGCCGCAAGCGAGGAAGCAGCGAACAAACTCCGTGCGGCCGAGGGCGATCTCTCCGCCGCGCGCCAAAAGCTCCTGCTGTACGGTATGTCGCCATCGCGGGTTAATTCCCTGCGGTCCACGTCACAGATCACGTCCGAGCTGGCGGTGCCGGCGCCGACCACCGGCACGGTAACGGCGCGCAATGCAAATGTTGGCGAGGTCATAGATGCGAACAAGGAGCTTCTACGCATTACCGACCTTTCCAGCGTGTGGGTGATCGCACAGGTATATGAGCAGGACCTAGGACGGATGCGGGCAGGATCCGGCGCAAGCGTAACTTCCGACGCCTTTCCCAACCGTTTATTCCGCGGTCATGTCACCTACATCGCCCCGCAGCTCGACGAAGCGACCCGCACCGGCAAGGTGCGCGTCGAGGTGGCAAATCCGGGCCGCGAATTGAAGTTGGATATGTACGTGCGGGTCGCCTTTGGATCATTAGGCACCGCCGAACAGACTGTCCCGGTAATTCCGAAGGATGCTGTACAGAACGTCAGCGGCAGGCAGATCGTGTTTGTGGCGACAAATGATCCGAACGTTTTCGAACTTCGTCCGGTCCGGCTCGGTACCGAGAGCGATGGGCGTTATCAGGTGATCGAGGGCCTCCAGGTCGGCGATAGGATAGTTGTCAACGGCAGCTTCTCTCTGCGTGCGGAATGGCTTAAATCGCAGCAAGGAGTGACGCAACACCAACATTGATCTAGTTTGCCCGCTGATATTCGGTGAGTTTTACCTACGTCGATGTTCAAGCTCGGTTTCAAGATGCGTGCTGCTCGTGAGGTCTGTTGGTCAGATCATCCGAACTGATCGGAGCAGCAAGCAAGACGCCTTTCGGGATTTACCCTACCGGGAACACCGGTGGAGCGAATGTGTGGTTATTCAAACGGATGTCGATCGCCGAGGACTTGCGCAAAATCATGGAAAACTCCAAACTGTAGGCAGCACTGTGAGAGCCTTTAGTTTCTTATTCGTTCTTCAGATCTTCTTTTTTCTGGCACAACCGTGTCAGGAACTAGCGGCGTCAGTTAACGATTGCCGTACTGAAAATACGACTATTTCTCACATCGACCGCTCGAACGATGCTGAGACGGGTGCGGACCTGTGCTCCCCATTTTGCATCTGCTCGTGCTGCAGTGTTCCGGTCTCGGAAACACGTTTCTCACTGGCCGTGACGGTCGCACCGTCCGTCGAGGCGGTTCGCGACTCCGCAAAGGAGTACACGAGTCCTGCTTCAACCTCCTACATATCCTCCATTTGGCAGCCGCCAAAAGCCTAGTCTAACCACAACTGCGCCTATCTGTGTCCGTTGATCTTTAACGGGAGAATTGCTGGTTCTTATTGGCTAGGAGTTTATGTACAAGTTTATTTTGGTCGCCGTCATCGCACTCGGCGGTCAAGGCACTTTCGGTCAAAGTCTAGGTTTGACTGAGATCGTCCGAAGTGCCTACGAAAACAACGGTGAAATAAAAATCGCCCGTCTGGAGGTTGAGAAGGCGCGAGCCCGGCTCATGCAAGCCGGGCTGCGCCCCAACCCCGTCTTGGAGTTTGAGCAAGCGACTGGCCGCCTAATCGGCTCGTCCGGTGATCGTGAATCTACGGTAGGCATTTCATTGCCTCTCGAACTGTATGGCCAGCGAAAACGGCGAATCGAACTTGCCCAGGCTGAGATCACGCTGAAGGCGGCGGAGGTAACTGCCCGCGAACGTGACCTGGCCGCACGCGTGATCACGGATTATATCGAAGCTTTGTCAGCTGCTCGTGAGCTTCGCGTTATCGGTGAGATTCTTGAACTCGATCTACAGACAGTCAAGTTCGTCCAGATCCGGGTGAATGAAGGTGAGTCTGCCCCATTGGAGCTGAGCTTACTCCAAACTGAAGTGGAGCGGCTGCGAGCTGAGCGGCATCTCGCCGACGGAAAGCTCACCGCGGCGCTTACCAAACTAAGACTCCACGCGGGCATTGCTGAAGAAAAGCCGATCTCCCTCAAGGATGACATCGCCGCCGCTCGTCTTCCTGTCCTTCCGTCAACTCTCACTACAAGTATTGACGAAGGTCTAAGAAACCGTCCCGAAATTCGTCTCGCCAACCTCGAGGAAGAACTCGCGGGTGCGGGGTTGCGTCTGATTCGGGCCCAATCGAAGCCCGACATTGCTGCTTCAACCCGATTCCGACAGGGACGAGCAGGCATCGACGACCCCCGGGGACCATTCTCCCAGAGCGATCAAAGTCTTACATTTGGCGTTTCCATCGGCCTTCCGGTTTTCAACCGAAATCAGGGGACTAAGGCAGAAGCCGAGATAGCGATACGACAAGCGCAGGAACGGCGGATATACGCCGAGCGCATTGTCAGGAACGAAGTGACTGTCGCCTTTCAACAGATCGAAAGCGCGAAACGGGCGGTTATTGTTTTTGAAACCGTAATTCTGCCTAGAACACGCGAAAACCTGGAAACTATGCGGCGGGTCTACGAGATCGGCGAGATCGGCGTCACTGACCTTCTCACTGAGCAGCGGAAGCTGCTCGATGCCAATCGAGACTTGACCGAGGCTTACACCCGAAGATACAGAGCCGAAACGGACTTGATCACTGCTATCGGCCTAAGACTTGACCAATGAGGAAAGAAATGTCTGAAAACGAAGAACCAAATAAACTTGACGCATCAACCAATGCGGAATCGCAAAATGAGTCAGAGCCGAGCGACGAGTCTCCGCATTCCGCCGAGCGGTCGTCGAAGAACGGAACGGTAATGCCATGGCTGATAACTCTTGGAATAATCCTGGTCATTGGCCTGATCGGCGTCATTTGGATCGCGCGACGCGATGGCTCGACCGAAGAAAAACCCGCAACGGTTGAAAAGACCGAATCGGAACATTCCGAGGAGGAAACCGGCCGCGAGGTGAAGCTGGATGCGGACGCTCTGGAATCGGCGGGCATCGAGACCGAAACAGTCACACAACGACCTGCGATAGCGAAGGTATACGTTACGGGATCGGTCGAACTCAATCCCGAAACGACTGAACTCGCAACTCCGTTGGTCGGTGGCCGTATCGAGAAGGTCTACTACGGCGTCGGTGATCACGTCTCAAAGGGTGCGGTGCTTGCTCTGATCTCCAGCCCACAGCTCGCCCAGATGCACGGCAAGATGCATGAAGCTAGGACCAAATACGAGTTGGCTCAGCGAAATCTAGTTCGCGTCCAAAAGGCAGAAAATCGCGTAGCAGTCCTCCAGTCGAAGGCAAAACTCGACGAAGCCGATGCTACGTTAAAGCGCACACGTCGCCTTATCGAACTTGGGGCCGGAGCCGGAAAGGATCTCGTAGCTGCCGAGGCAGCATACCGGACTGCTAAGGCAGATTTCGACTTCCAATCCAATATCTCGCTCAACCGTGAGATCCAAGAAGCGAGGGCCGAGGTCGAAACAGCACAGGTCGATCTAAGGCACATCGAGGACGAAATGCGTTCTCTCGGCGTTCCGATCGTCAGCGGGGCTTCTGACGACCATCGAACGGATACGTCGTTGGTCGCTGTACGTTCGCCGCTCTCCGGCGTGATTACGGAAAGGAAGTTCAACGGGGGAGCGGGGATAGAGGCTGCAACGCCTATCTTTACGATCTCAAATCTTGGCACTGTCTATGTTATTGCCAATGTCCCAGAATCAAACATCGCAAGGCTAAACATAGGTGCAGTAGCCGAGATCAGGTCACCGGCGATCGGCAATATGAACGGCCGGATCTCCTACATCGATCCGAGGCTGGATGAAACAACCCGCACGGGCCGCGTAAGAGTCGAGGTTCCGAACACCGGTGGCAAGCTTCGGGCTGGAATGTTTGCCGAGATCGGATTCTATGCCGGGACGAACGCAGCTACTGGCGAGGAACTCGCCGTCAGGAGCGAAGCCATACAGCGAGAGGGTGACAAGACTATCGTGTTCATTCCAAAGGATGACGAGCCCGGCGCATTTGAAGTGCGGGAGATAGAGATCGGTGCGGAAACGGAAGGTTATACGACCGTTCTGAGCGGTCTCAAGTTAGGCGAAAAGGTAGTTACGAAGGGGAGCTTTGTGCTGAAGGCTCAACTTCAGAAAGGCGATCTAGGAGAACACGGCCATTAAGGGAGCATTATGATCAACGCCATAATACGTTTCTCGGTCGCAAACCGACTGATCGTTCTGCTGCTGGTCTTGATAATGGCCTCGGGAGGTGCCTATAGCCTCATTAACTTGCCGATAGACGCCGTTCCTGACGTAACGAATGTTCAAGTTCAGGTTCTTACGGCGGCCCCATCTTTAGCTCCTCTTGAAATGGAGCGGCAAGTAACCTTCCCCGTGGAGGTTGCGATGTCCGGCTTACCTGATGTTGAAGAGATTCGTTCCGTATCGAAGTTCGGCCTCTCTGCCGTAACAGTCGTATTCGACGATTCTGTCGATACGTATTTCGCGAGGCAGTTAGTTCTCGAGCGTCTTTCTCAGGCACGCGAGCAGATACCTGAGTCGATAGGTTCACCAGAAATGGGACCGATCTCAACGGGCCTCGGTGAGATCTATCAGTACGAGCTGAAATCGCCAGATGGTTCCTACGACGCGCGGGCACTCCGCACTGTCCAGGACTGGAATGTTCGTCGGCAGCTATTAGGGGTGCCCGGCGCGACCGAAATCAACAGCTTCGGTGGCTACGAGAAGCAATACCAGGTTCGCGTGACGCCTGAGAAGCTACAAGCCTACTCCATTACACTGCGGGACGTGTACGAAGCCGTATCGCGAAATAACGCGAATGTGGGCGGCGCCTACATCGAGAAGGGAGCGGAACAATATCTCCTCCGCGGTATCGGCCTGATCGAGAAGCCTGACGAGATCGGCGATATTGTAGTGAAAACCGGGCGCGAAGGCGTTCCCGTGTATGTGAGGGACGTTGCCGAGATCATCGAGGGCTCTACGGTACGGCAGGGAGCCGTTACGTCCGATGGTAAAGGAGAGATAGTTGCCGGAATCGTCCTGATGCTCAAGGGGGAAAACTCCCGAACCGTCGTAAACGCAGTCAAGGACCGTATTGAACAGGTAAAGAAGTCACTGCCGACGGGTGTCGAGTTGGTGGCCTTCTATGATCGAACTGAGTTGATCGATCGAGCGATTGCGACCGTGGAGAAAAACCTTGTCGAAGGGGCGATCCTTGTCATCGTCGTATTGCTGCTCTTGCTTGGTAACTGGCGCGGCGCTTTGCTGGTTGCGACGATCATTCCCTTGTCGATGCTTTTCGCGGCGATCCTAATGCGGTTCTTCGACGTATCCGGGAACCTTATGAGCCTAGGCGCTTTGGATTTTGGTCTGATCGTCGATGGTGCCGTAGTGATGGTTGAGAATGCCGTTCGCCGGCGGGCCGAGGCTCAGCACAATCGTTCCCGAGAGCCCGCCGAGCGAACGATCCTAGAAGCTTGTCTCGAAGTGGCCCGGCCTGTGGTTTTTGCAGTCGCGATCATCGCAATTGTCTACCTGCCGATCCTGAGCCTTCGCGGCATCGAGGGCAAGATGTTCGTGCCCATGGCTCTTACAGTGATCTTCGCCTTGCTTGGCTCGTTAATACTCTCGTTGACCTACGTTCCGGCAATGCTGACATTTGTCCTGAGGGGCAAAGTCGCGGAGACTGAAAGTTTCGTAATTCGCTACGCGAAACGGGCCTACAAGCCGGCGTTAGAGTTCATGATGGCGAACCGTTCTCAGGCACTCGCCGTGGCGATAAGCCTAGTACTCGTATCGGGGGCGATCTTTCCGTTCCTAGGTTCTGAGTTCATTCCGCGGCTCGACGAGGGTGATATTGCGGTTCAGGTTCAGCAGCTTCCCAGTGTGTCACTCGAACAGTCTGTGCGAACGACCACCGAGGTCGAGAAGGTTTTGATGGCGTTCCCCGAAGTTAGAACGGTAATCTCAAAAACTGGCCGAGCGGAGGTAGCCACGGACCCGATGAGCGTCGATTTCTCCGATCTCTATGTTGCGCTAAAGCCTCACGGTGAATGGAAGACCACGGACAGCAAGATCGAGTTGATCGAGAAGATGTCGAAAGAGCTCGAGGAGAAGGTTCCTACCGCAGTGGTGAGCTTCTCTCAACCTATCGAACTGCGTGTCGCGGAGCTTATTTCGGGCGTCCGTAGCGATGTCGCGATAAAGCTGTATGGCGACGACCTTGAAATTCTGAGTGAAAAAGCAGAGGAGATCGTCAAGGTTGTACAGACCGTACAAGGAGCTGAGGATGTGAAGGCAGAGGCAACCTCGGGACTGCCGCAGCTACAGATCAAGACCGACCGGGCTGCGATCGCCCGGTACGGCCTAAATGTCGAAGACGTGAATGACCTTGTCGAATCAGTGGTTGCGGGCAAGAGTGCGGGGCAGGTTTACGAGGGCGAACAGCGGTTCAATCTCGTGGTTCGCCTCGGTGAAGAATCGAGCGCCTCGGTGGATACGATCCGAGACCTGATCCTAACCGCGCCAAACGGCTCCCGCGTTCCACTCTCGCAGGTTGCGGACATTCGGGTCGCCGAAGGTCCGGCTCAGATCTCGAGAGAAGACACACGCCGACGCATCGGTGTTGAGCTAAATGTACGGAATCGCGACATCGGCTCGTTTGTCGAGGATGCACAAACGCAGGTGGACGCAAA
Source organism: uncultured Chloracidobacterium sp. (assembly GCA_964636445.1). Taxonomy (GTDB): domain Bacteria; phylum Acidobacteriota; class Blastocatellia; order Pyrinomonadales; family Pyrinomonadaceae; genus OLB17. Next base: position 11,926 of record CAZWSK010000013.1, on the reverse strand, counting down.
AGTTCAGTTGCCACCTGGTTACTACCTCAAATGGGGAGGGACTTTTGAGAACCTCGAACGAGCATCGGCGCGGCTTCTCATAGTTGTGCCGATCGCTTTGTTCTTGATCTTCGTGCTGCTATACACCACGTTTAGTTCAATGAAACAGGCTTTCCTGATCTATACGGGCATTCCGTTCGCAATCGTTGGCGGGGTCGTGGCGTTGGCGGTTCGTGGAATGCCATTCTCGATCTCAGCCGGCGTGGGCTTTATTGCATTGTTTGGCGTGGCCGTTTTGAACGGAGTCGTAATGGTAAGCTTTATCAATCACCTTAGGGATGAGGGCCGCACAGTGCTCAACGCTGTTCGGGAGGGAGCCGCGACGCGTCTGCGACCGGTGCTGATGACGGCCCTAGTGGCAAGCCTGGGCTTTATACCGATGGCTATCGCAACCAGCGCCGGTGCCGAGGTACAGCGACCGCTTGCTACGGTCGTGATCGGCGGCCTAATAACATCGACATTATTGACCCTGCTAATCCTGCCAACTCTATATGCTTGGATCGAAAAGGATGTCGAAGGAGAATTCTCCGAGGAGTAGTTTATGAAACTGATCGTGGCGATCGTCCGGCCGTTCAAATTAGACGAGATCATCACCGAGTTGGAGGAGCTTGAGAACTTTCCCGGTATGACCGTGGTCGATTCCGAAGGCTTTGGTCAACGCATCCGAACTACGCCAACAGATGCTCTTGATCCCCTAAAGCCGAACAAGCGCATCGAGATCGCATGTTCCGCAGAAATGGTCGAACCGATAGCGACAGCAATCAAGAGATGCGCTCATACCGGTCGAAAGGGGGACGGGTTTGTTATGGTTCTGAACATTGAGGAGTCAGGCGTGATCTGATTAATGGGAAACCTCGAAACTGATCCAGTGCAGATCGGGATTGTGCTCGTAATTGCCGGAGTAGTGCTCTTTGGTCTTATGCGGTTGATACTTTACCTTGATAGGCGTCACATAAGGACCCATCCATCGCAAAAAAAGGTTCGACGATACGTCCTTCGGGGCCAGCTCAAAAAAGACAAGAAACGAGCGAAACGGAAGTTAAGGTTCTGAGATCGAGAGACAATGGGACACGGACATTCACATCAAATATCAGCTTCGGGCAAGAACAAGCGTCCGCTGAAGATCGTCCTAGCGTTGACCACTGCTTACATGCTCGCCGAGGTTGTCGGCGGGTTGCTAACCAACAGCCTCGCGCTTTTGGCGGACGCGGGACACATGCTTACCGACGTAGGCGGGCTCGCGTTGGCTCTTATGGCGATAAAATTCGCTGAGCGGCCCGCGACGCCCGAACGAACCTACGGATATTATCGTGTCGAAATACTTGCGGCCATGACGAACGCCGTAGTGTTAATCGGCATTTCACTCTACATCCTTTACGAGGCCTACGAACGGTTTCGCAATCCGCCCGAGGTGCAAAGCTCTGGAATGCTCGCGATCGCTAGCATTGGCTTGGTCATAAACATCGTCGGCGTTCTTGTCCTGCGGTCAGGCTCGAAAGAAAGTCTCAATATGAAAGGCGCATATTTCGAGGTGCTGTCCGACATGCTTACATCCGTCGGCGTCATCGCTGCCGGTGTGATCATGTTGACTACAGGTTGGTACTATGCCGATCCGTTGATCTCGGCCGGAATAGGCTTGTTCATCTTCCCCCGAACGTGGGCTCTGCTCAAAGACGCGGTTGGGGTACTTCTTGAAGGCACGCCGTCGGATGTTAACATTGCGAGTCTTCGCGAGAGCCTCGGGAAACTAAAAGGTGTGGCGGAGATACATGATCTGCACGTTTGGTCCCTTACATCCGGTGTTAACGCCTTGTCGGTTCATGCCGTGCTTGCGCAAGGGTCCGAACACGACGACGTATTAACGCTCATTCACGACCGCTGCAAAAAAGACTTCAACATTGCGCATATTACTGCTCAAACTGAACGCGAAGGATTTGGCTGTCACGAGGCACATCTATAATGGGACAAGAGTCGGATCTGCTTCACTTATTTGGCCAGCACTCGCTGCTGCTATTTATTTTGGGGGCCTTCCTGCTCATGGGACTTCTATTCGGCGTGGGGATCCTGGTCGGACGCCGATCGAAACGCCCGAACTCAACTCAAAACATGAGAAAACGATCCTGGCCGGCAAAAAACGAGATCGCACAACCGGTAAATGGCCGATGAATGGTTAGATCGCTTTCTTGGCCAAGTCTAGTTGACGAGATGCAGCCGAGAAGACGCGAATAGCCGATCGCAGGAAAAGACAAACAAGAGCCAAAGCGATGATAATGTCCGGCCACCCAGACTGTGTGAACCAAACCGCTCCCGCGGCCACGAATACCGAAATATTAGACGCGATGTCGTTACGCGAGCATTCCCACACCGAACTCATGTTCACATCATCTCTTCTGTGGCGCGTGAGCAAATATAAACAGATCGAATTACCCATAAGAGCCAACAGACTGACAGCGCCCATTACCTCGAATATGGGAACGGTCGGAACTATAAGCTTATAGATGACCTGTCCGAGGACGACCAAGGCTGCGAGCAATATCAAGCCGCCTTTGAAAAACGCGACCTGTGCCTTAGCCCTCGACGACTTGTAAACAGCGTATAGGCTTAGTCCATATGTCGCTGCATCACCAAGGTTGTCGAGCGAATCCGACAGCAGCGCGCTCGACCCGGCATAGATTCCCGCTCCGATACCCGCCGCAAACATTGCGACATTTATCCCAAGCACGATCTTCAGCGTCGAACTCTGCTTTTCCCGCAGGTCACAAAGAACATCGTCTTTGTCGCAGCAATCGCCCATACTCTAGCATTCAGCATAAGGGAACCTAGCGGGCTTATCAATAAACTAGGGTTGGTTGTAAAATGGCTTCTAATCAATGCATAGAGTAGACGTTATACCTTTGTCTTCGAGCTTCTAGAGCCATTGGCGAAACCCGTACACGCACCTTCGCAGGAAATGGGATCGTCTACTACCTACTGCCCGGAGGTCTAGAGATATATGCAGCCATCCATCAAAGAACTTGTCGTTTACGTGCCCTCGCACGACTATGCGATCTCACAAGCCTTTTATCAAGCGCTGGGTTTCACGCTTACAGAAGGCTGGGGCGAAACAATGGATTGCAGTCTCGGAGGGGCTACGTTTCGTCTTCAGAATTACTACAACAAGGACTGGGCCGAGAATTTCATGATGAAGTTCGACGTGGACGACGTCGATCGGTGGTACGAACACGGCAAAAGGGTTCTCACCGCAAATAAATACGCACACGCTCGCATCGCTCCGCCGGAAATGGTGGGCGACACAAAGATAATGCACATCTGGGATCCGTGCGGCGTACTCCTTATTTTTATCCAATGAACGACCAAGACATTCCCATCGTCTGCACCTTGAATGACGCAGAGTTTCGCAAACGTGAGAGTACCGTTCTCGAAAGGATCAAGAGCGCGGTCCGCGAAGTGACCGAGACCGAAAACGGTTACGTCTTTCGCTTCCCGTCCGATGATGATTCGTTCGCGATCCTAAACGAATTTATCGTTTTAGAACGCCGTTGCTGTTCATTTCTTGATTTCGCGATGACCGTACCGCGTGGCGAGGGCGACATCCACCTTACTCTGTCCGGCCCTGAAGGTGCGAAAGGCTTTATAGCCGCGAATTTCAAGCCATAATACTAATGCCTTTCGGTGCAGAGCTGTGAAAGACTCCGCACTCTCTCGCTATTGCCGACCACCAGTACCGGATTTAACAGACGAAAGCTGTCCCGGAACCTTGATTTCGAGTCAAGTTTGTTCAGCCACCTGCCCCCAATAAACATAGACAAAAGACACTCGGTTAAACATTTCTTGCTTCCCCGAAGCGCCCCGTTGACACCACCCCGGCAGAAGTACGCACCGGAGCGGAACCGCGCCGAGCCAAGACCGATATGAGCAGGACCCTAAAAACGTGGGAATAACCTTCTTATTATCAGTAACTTACAGACGACCGTGTTTTGCCCATATCGGTCTTGGCTCGGCGCGGTTCCGCTCCGGTGCGAACTTGTGCATATTTCTGCAGGACGTTTGCGACTTTCTAAGTTAGCGTTGGTTCTTGAAGGTTTAACACAGTTCTTATAATAGTTTAGACTAGCATATTCAATGTATTGCACACACTTAGAATGTGTGTTAGCCTTTCCATTATCAAATGCCGCTCGGCAAAGTAGCAGGAGAAAAGGTATGAGTGAACCGTTAGAGAAAGCAATTGAAGAACTTCAAGGGAAACTGCAAGTTGCCCTGGATGAAGCATTCCGTCTGAAGAAGACTATAAACACCCTCTGTGAGATCAATGGCATGGATCCGCTGTATTCGGACATTGAGTCCGAATCAGCTCGCGGCGGAGTTGGCCCGATCCGGCCTGACATTTATTACGGTAAGCAGCTCGCTACGGCCGTCAGAGAATATCTGGACCGCGCGAAACAGGCGGCAGATCCCGAAGTTATCTTGCGGGCGATGGAACAAGGTGGTTTCGATTTCGATGCGCTCGGTTGGACCGACAAGAATAGGCTTCGCAATCTGTCGATTTCCCTTTCAAAGAATACAAGCGCATTTCGCCGGCTTCCAAACGGAATGTTTGGACTAGAAGCTTGGTATGAGGATGTCGTAAAGCGACGCAAACCGCGCGTACGCTCACCGCGGCGGCCTGTGTCTTTCGAGGATGACCCCGATGTGATAGTAGCGGAGGTAGTCGAGGACGATTAAGAATGCCATCAAATGAAGATTGCCGCGGGCCCTTGAGAAGCTACCGCGGCAACCTGAAACCAAAATGTTGTGCACATTTTATTGTCCACCAATTACTTGGCGGGCGGCTTCGTCTGCATCTTAACACTCTTTCTTGGAGCATTCCAATAGGGAGATTTGCACCGCGGACAGACACGCGGCTCGTTGTCCGCGTCCCTCGGGATCCATTCGTGCGCACACCGTTCGCACGTATAAAGCCAGACCTTTATTTCCCTTCTACCCACACTAGAAGTATATCCGTACAACTATATTACCGTCAAGTAGTTTTTACTTGACATGGCACTTACTCCATAGTAATATACTTATGCGTAACACGCGACGAAAAAGAACCGGCTATAGTTTCGTCGCCGTGCGCAAAGAGAAATGCTCGGCTGACTGCGTCAACAGCCAACCGAGCCTGTTTGAAAATCAAGACGTGGTTGAGCACGTCGAGACCTCCAAGACAGCTCCATTGTGCTCCGACACGTCTCCGAAATCAAGGAGAAAGCCAATGCTGCTGTCGCAGGACAATACCCCGCCACCGAACAACTGGCACTATTACAATCAGGCTCAGATGAACGAAAAGCTCAAGTTTCAGGAGCTGCTTTTCGACCTCTGTAGCAACATCAGTCCGCTTCCACGCATTCCGGGCGCAGGCCGCAACCGACTTCCGATGTCTGACATGGTGTTCGCGGTCGTTTATAAGGTCTATGAGTGCCTATCCACCCGAAGGCTTACATCAGATCTGGTGGACGCCAAGCTCAAGGGTTACATATCTCGAACCCCGCATTTCAACTCTATCTCGAACTACCTCGACCATCCGGAAATGTACAGATGCCTCAAAGAGATGATTCGGTTAAGCACGTTGCCGCTCAAGGATTTTGAGGTCAACTTTGCAGTCGATAGCTCGGGCTTCTCGACCGGCCAGTTTACGCGATGGATGGATCACAAGTGGAAGGGCAAACAGTATCAGTCGGGCGTCAAATGGCTCAAGTGTCATCTGATGTGCGGCGTCTCGACAAACATCGTAACGAGCGTCGAGATCACCGATAAATTCCATGCCGATCACGGTCAGTTTGAGCCGCTCGTTAATGAGACCGCACTTAACTTTCAGTTGAACAACGTTACGGCGGATAAGGCTTACCTTTCGAGGCATAATCTGGAGTTGGTCAACAACAAGGGCGGTACGGCATACATTCCTTTCAAACCGAACAATCGAGCCGGTAAAGGCGCGGTGTGGGATGCGATGTACCACATGTTTCATCTGCACTCCGACAAATTCGCGAGATACTACCATAAACGCTCTAATGTCGAATCAACGTTCTCGATGATAAAGCGAAAATTTGGCGAGCGGCTGCGGAGCAAGACCGACACGGCACAGATCAACGAGGTCCTTTGCAAGGTCCTCTGTCACAATATCTGCTGCGTGATACACGCGATGTACGAGTTAGGTATCGAAACGAAGTTTCTGGCCACCGGGACGGGCGGCAACTAGCCTTTTGCGGAGTTCGCTGTCCCGTTCGTATCTGCCTTGATCCTTTCGAGCACCTTGGATGCCGGCTCGTCGTTCGGGTCTTGGGGGACGAGTTCGCCGCGGAAGGCTTTGGCGAGGATAGATTGGGTTAGTTTGTCTGTGTGTGCCTTTGCCTTTTTGTAACGCTCTTCGACCGTATCGGCAAATTTGAAAAGCTCCTCGACGCGGCGGACGATCTCTTTTTGTTCTTCGAGTGGCGGCAAAGTGAAAGGTAATTCTCGTACGCGCTCACAGTTCAACGCTTGCGGACCTGAACCACTTCCACGCTCTCGAGTTTGTTCGTATTGTAAACGGAGCCAGAAAAACAAAAATTGGGGCGAAATATATTCGGGCGGCGCGACAATCGCGGCGACGTTTTGGTTCGTCGTTGCCTGAATATTCAAAACAGCGGTTTGTCCACGAGTCTTTCCCTCGCCGATCATGGCCAAAAGCACGCTGCCAGCGGGAAGCAACTTTGTCGAGCTGTTTTCAAACCCGCTGGCACTGATCTTCTCCCTCGTTTCGCTAATGAATGTATTCCTTACCTCGCCGGAACTGACCCAAGGTATGTCGCCATTCCAGTACCCAGGAATCTTTCGGGACGGGGTGCTACCGTTCGACACAGTTCCGATGCACCCTATAACGCAACCCGTCCAAGTGGCCGGGAGGTCATCCGGCACTTCTAATTCGTCCATCCTTTCATAGGACATGATGATTTGTGTTCGCTCACGTTTCGAAGCGTCCGACAAAAGCGACGCTTTGAGGCTCTTAAGGTCGATGCCCTCGGAAGGATTCGAACCTCGCCAGTCAGTTGTAAGTTTGCCGGAGCAGGCGGCGGCGAGGACGGATTGGCGGAAGCGTTTGAGGATGGCGGGGATCTTGTCGAGGCGTGCCTGCACGGCCTCGACACGCCCGAGCAGCTTTTCCAGCTTCTCAACGATCCGCTTTTGCTCGTTCAGCGGAGCCAGCGGAAGCTCCATTGATTTCGCTCTTCCCGATGTGAGATGAACGCCTGAAACGGCTTTCTGAAGTTCTTTGAACCCTTCATGAGATTGAAAAAAATAGTAAATCCACTTTCCAACGGTCTCCTCAGCGGCACGGAGATTGAGAAGTTCGCCAGTGAAAATAATCTGATCGAATTCCTCAGGCAACTCACGGATATAAGCGCACTTCTTGCCAATGTTTTCGCCCGAATGAGCCGCTGACGTAATTAGAACATCGCCTCTTGCCAAGTCGCGGTAACCTCGGGTTTCATCTGCGGTGTCAATGAATCCGTCCTTCGGCGTGCCGAAATCCACATATCCGCTCTTCAAATCTCGAAACTTAACTACTTTTCGAGTTCCCTCGGAACGATAAGCCAACCTCGCAGGTGTTTTTCCAAGGAAAACCTGAGCGACGTTTTCAACTTCCGTTCGTGTCCACTTTTCCATTAAGCCCCGACCGCAATGTCTTCTTTCTCAAAAAGATTCATCAGTTCCCGCAGGTCATCTACAACCGCCTCAAGCTCGGTGATCGCTTCGGACGCGAGAACGTCCGGTTCGGGCAGGTCGTCGGCGTCTTCGAGGGATTCGTCTTTTATCCAGGTGATGTCGAGTTTGTAATCTCGTTCCTTTATGTCGCTGATGTGAAACCGGCGGAATCGTTCTGTCTCCGTGCGTTTGCTCGTTCCGTTCGCATTCGCGCCGTAAACAGACTCGAACTCGGCAAAGTGCTCCGGCGTTAGCGGACGGTCCTTCTTCGTAACGCCCGGAACGTTTGAGCGATTGTCGTAGATCCAGACATTCTCAGTCGCGGGCCCCTTTTGCAGGAAGACGACGTTGGCCTTCACGCCCTGCGAATACGGCGTGAACGTGCCGCGTGGAAGGCGAAGAATGGTGTGAACGCTGCAGTCCTCCATAACGATCTCAAAAACCTCACCGGCCTTGCCCTCAAAAAGGCAGTTGTCCGGCAGAACGATCGCCGCACGGCCGCCGGGCTTTAGGATATTGACGACGTGCTGAACAAAGTTGAGCTGCTTATTGCTTGTCTCGATCGTAAAGTCCTCGCGGTCGGGCGCCTGATTTGCCCCCTTTGTGCCGAATGGCGGATTTGTGAGGATGCAGTCAAAGCGTTCGCCGCGATCGGGCTCATAGATCGCATCCCCCAAATAAATGTGCGGCTCGACGCCGTGCAGATAAAGATTCATCAACGCCATCCGCCGCGGCCGCGGCACGAGGTCCTGGCCGTAATAGGTCTGCGTCCTTATCCGCTTGATCTCACGGCTGTCATAGACGCCTTTTGTCAGCTCGTTAAGCCACTCGTAAGCACCGACAAGAAAACCACCCGAACCGCACGCCGGATCGGAGATCTTGAAATCAGAGTTGCCGCGTGGATCAGGCTTCATAACGCGAACTATCGAGCGGATGAGGACACGCGGTGTAAAGTACTGCCCCGCTCCTTTCTTGCCCTCGCTCGCCGCCTTTTCGAGCAATCCCTCAAAAGCCTCGCCCTTTACGTCGACATCCATTGCCGACCATTCCTCGGCGTCGATCATCGAGATAAGCTTCTTGAGATTTACCGGATTATTAAATCGCGGCACCGATTGAGTAAAGATGTCGCCGAGCAGTCCGCCCGCCTCGCGCAGGTTGCGGAGCGTCTCGTCGTAGTGGTCAGTGAGGTCGTTCCCGGAACGGTCTTTGAGGCTCGCCCAGTTTTACTTCTTAGGAATAGCGACCTCGCGCTCGTCTGCCATTTTGAGGAAAAGCAGATATGTGAGCTGCTCGATATAGTCGCCATAATCGACGCCGTCGTTTCGCAGGACGTGGCAGAAGCCCCAGAGTTTGTTTACGATGTCCGACATAGGCTACGCAGCGATCCTCAGATTCAATTCTTCCAGCAGCGGCTCGAAACGCTCACCGAACACCCGGCGGGCCTTCGCCCGCCCTCCGCGATTAGAGAGTACGGGCATATCATCAAAATCATTCTCGTCTATCGCGAGGTTCTGTGTCAGGTGCTCGCGGATGAGTTCCAGCCAATTCAGCTGGTCAGTATCGAATGAAGTGGCCTCGATGATGTTGTCGATCGCCCGGTCAACCCGTTCTTTATTCGTAAGTATAGCCTGCTGTTCGTCGGCCGCATGTTTGACCATCGAGATTATGTCGGCAAGCGCTTTGTGAAAGACGCGAGCATGCGCACGCTCAAGATCCGGTTCGCGGAACTCATTGCGCAGCAGTGTCTGCCGAAGCTCGGTCAGAGCCTCGGGCCGCCATTCCTTTGGCCTCTTTAGCAATATCTGCAAGGCATCGACCTGTTCCGAGTTGTCGCGAACAAATCTCGAAAACGCTTCGATATAATCCTCGGCCGTGTCGAACCTGCCATATCGCTCGACCCGCTCGGACATAACTTCATCGTGTTCATCGTATGCCCGAACGAACGTCCGCGGCGCACGTTCGTAATTGAGCACAAGGTGCTGGAAAATCTCATTTCGCAGGACTCTCATAGTCCCGGAGAAATCCTTCTGCAAGTTGCCATGCAGGCTCGCTGCAAACTTTGCAACGTCGCCATCAGGAACGAACGCGGCGAATTCCTCGCGTGCGTCGCCGGTCATCTGCTTCGCGACACGCTGCAGCCGCCTCGCAAGCAGATTCGTGTGATATTGGCGATCGACGTTCTGGTAGATGTTCTCGATGACCTCATCTAGCGGCTTTGGGACGCGCGTCGGTGGTTCGATCTTAAAGGCTGAGGCGTTCTTGAAGAACTCGATCAGCGTCCCGTCGAAACAATCGACTACCGTAAAATGCGTCTTACCGATCTCAGGACAAAGCCGTGTCCCACGACCGAGCATCTGCTCCCATAGAATGCGGGATTTAACGGGCCGCAGAAAAACGAGAAATTCCAGGCCAGGAATGTCCACGCCGGTGGTAAGCATATCGACCGTCACGGCCACCTTTGGATTAGGACGGTTGCGAAACTCGCGGATCCTCTGCAACGGGCGGTCTACGTTGGCGTTGCCGGTGATCTTCTGGACGAACTCGTCCCCTTGCCCAAACTCCTCGCGACATATCGCCACTACCCGGTCGGCATGGGACGTATGTTGCACGTCGTTGACAGCGAAGATCAGCGTCTTAGGAAAATGACCGGTTCTTTCCTCGTGAGCATAAAGGTGGGTGGCAAGCTCGGCGATTATCTTCCTGTTGCTGTCCTCGACGGTAATGTCGCGCTCGATCTGTGTCGATTCGTATTCTCGCTCGGCCTCCAGCTCGTCGAAGACCTCAGTTCCCGTGTTCGGGTCAATAATGCCGACCTGTTCGCCTTCCTCCAGGAACACGCCGTTTATCTTTACTTCTGACCTGATCTTTACCGCTTCCCAATCGACGAGGAATCCATCGTTGACAGCCTGGTCAACCCCATACCTAAAGACTGGTGGACCAAACAGCGAAGTCGTGTGCGGGGCGGGTGTCGCCGTGAGGCCGATCTTGACCGCGTCGAAATGTTCCAGCGTGTCGCGCCAAAGGCTCGTCTCTTGGGCCGTGTAGCCGCGATGGCATTCGTCGGCGATGATCACGTCAAACGCATGGACCGGAATGTCCAGTCTCTCGGCGTCAGCCTCATAATCCGGATCGTCGGCCTTCTGCGCGAATGCGCGCTCGTGGCCGAAGAGATTCATCGCCATCCGCTGAATCGTCGAGACATAAACAAAGGTTTGCGAGGATTTTGGATCGGTCAGGTAGTCGTTCGGCAAGAGCTTTGGGTTGAAAGGCTCGTCCTCGCCGAAATCTTCTCTGCGAAAACGCTGGCTGTAAACCTCGTATTCCTGGTCAAACTTTCGTCCGTGCGGTGTATTAAAGGCCGCGAGTTCGCGAACAGCCTGCGCCGCTAACGCTTTTCGATCAACAAGGAACAAGATCCGACGAGCGAGTTTGGATTCGAGCAGCCGATAGATCTGAGCAACCGTGAAGAACGTCTTACCTGTCCCGGTCGCCATCGCCACGAGCAGGGCTCGATTCCCTCTCGCGATCTCCGACTCAATCGCCAGTATCGCTTCCTGTTGATAAGGCCGCAGCCGAGAGATTTGATCGATAGAATGAGAGGCGAGCCACTCAAACGAGGCGGTTTGATCGGCGCTGAAAAATCCTTGAAGTGCGTGAGGCGTATGAAACTGCTTGATCCGCCGGCCGATATACCCGTCGTTTCGCACATCCGCGAACCAAATGATCTCGCCGTTTGAGGCATACAGGAAAGGAACCCGAAAACCATTCCAATTACCCGCCCCCTGGAATGCCGTTCGAGAGTATCGCTTAGCCTGCTCCAGTACATTTTGAGGACCGACCGAAACCTTCTTCGCCTCGATTATCCCGAGTAACTCGCCATCTACGAACAGGCCGTAATCCGCGGGGCCGCTGCCGGTCGGAAACTCTTCTACCGCATGGCGAGAGAGGGCCGAAAGATCCATTCCCTCGTGATAGCGAACGATTTCCCAAGGAGGATTGAGCGCGCAGAGCTTCGCGTCGATCCGGCTCTTTCGAGTTAGCCATTCACTCTCAGTGATTTCGGGCATTCCGAATAAGTTAACACAACTACCAAGCGAACCTCGCGACCTATATTTGTGCAGAAATCGCTATTTTTGTGCACGGTGTTAATTATGTGCAATGTATA
>CAZWSK010000012.1:21896-27500 GCA_964636445.1 uncultured Chloracidobacterium sp. | reverse complement strand
GGGTGTTCCCAGCGGGTCGGGTTCTTTGACCAGTCCTCAAATGATTTCTCCAGGTGGAACTGGACGCAGTAGATCAGTTGGCCGTCACCGCGTTTGACCATCATCTGATTTTTGCAGAGGTACGAGGTGGCGAGCAGCTTGAAGCCTTTCGGTATGCCGTCGACTTGGACGCCGTGGTTCTGCCACACGCGCAAGATGTCGTCCTGCGTCGTATAATCCTGCCAAACGCCCGAACTCTCGTCGTCATTTCCTGCAAATATGGGGTCTGACTTATCGACGATCTTGACGAAGCGGTATTGATACTCTACCAATCGATCGTCACGACGCGCGGCGAGTTCGAGGTCGTCTAGCGTCTTGAGCTTTGCTCCGAAGGACATCCCGACCAACTGATGAGCGCCGCAGATGGCCAGCACCGGTGTTTTGGTCTTCGTTATGAATGCCCTGAACCTCTCTAGATGCTCCTGGTTGTAATAATCGAAATCCGCGTAAGTGCCGCTCATCACTATCGCGTCCGGACGAAACTGCTCGACGGCGTTCGCGATCTCTGACAGATGAACGGTCATCGTTTTTGGGTTGCGGACCAGGCGGATGACGTTATTCGCGATGTTATTCGTGGCCATGGCCGAGACCTTTCGCTCGAACTCAAGCTTAGATCTCACGGTCGAATTCCAGTCCTCAAAGGCGAGCGGCGACAGGTCCGACTCGTACCTGAGCAGGTTATTAACGATCAGCACCTTGCACGAAGCGATCTTTTTTTCGATCGGCTCGTAATGGCAGAAAGTGCTCTTGTTGTAGGGAAAAGGCAGCGTTTCTGCTTCGGTTACCTTTGCCACAGCGTCGTACATACCTAACAAAAAGCGTCAAAACCACATTTGACGCATCATTCAATTATATCATCAACTAAAACACCGTAAAGACTTACAAACGCTCCGCATTTGAAGTCACGATCGTTCCGCTGGTCGAGCCGATTGAGGTTGCAGAGGATCTCTTCGTTCGGGTCGTCCTTCATTTCGCACATGAGGCAAATGCCCGGCATCGGGATCGTTGTCGGGTCTAGTTCGTTGCCGTCATCGTCGTAATAGCCCATAGCTATTCAGCCTTTTGACCCTTTCTCTGCCTGGTCTCGCGATCAAACAGCGGCATCGGCTCACCCGGACCGATCTGTGCTATTTCCTCGCGGATCGCTTTGACCACGCGTAAGCGGGAATCATTCAGCCCCTTCCTCTCAATAACGAGGAGCGTTCGTTGCCACGCGGTCTCGAGTTCATCAGCGACCGGTGAGATTCGAGTGATGTCGTAGGGCACCGCGAATGTCGGGCAGCCGAGCCGCGCAAAGACTCTGAGATATCGCGCCGTCGCGAGATCGGGACAAGCGAAACGGCGGCGGCCGACCTTTAGCTCGATGCCGAGCAGCGTGTATTGTATCTCAGCTATGTTCTCTTTTTTTGGGATCTGCAGATCGTACGACCGCGTACGGTCGGAGCGGACGCGCGACTCGTAGATCGCGGGGATCCATTCCTCGCCGAGGGCCGCCTTTACGTCGTCGAGGAGGGCCACGCTACTATTTTAGCTGTGCGCTTTGCGTAGCAGCGGGCCGAGAGAACCTTTGGATCACGCCATCGGCAAAAACACCAAAATAGAGAACGCCCAGCACTGTTATGATCAACACCGCCGTCATCGCAGCCGGGATTTTCGGCGGTGCCCACTCCGTGGTCCGCTCGCGGAAGAACATCACAACGATCAGCCGCAGGTAATAATACGCCGAGATCGCCGAGCCTAGCACGGCGACGACCACGAGAGCGGTGATCAGCGGATTAGCGGTACCAAGAGCGGCGCTAAAGACCAGCACCTTGCCCATAAACCCGGCCGTCAGCGGCAATCCCAGAAGGCTGAGCATGAAGAGCGCGAGCGAGAAGGCGAGCACGGGAGATCTGAATCCGATACCGTTATAATCTTCAAACTCCGCCCGCCGGTCGTTCTTTTCCGCGAGCAATGTCACGATGGCAAACGCTCCGATGTTCGTAACCGCGTAGGTGAGCATGTAGAATGCGACCGACGCGACAGCCTCGTCACGAGCGGCCGTCGACTTGGCCAGTCCGGCCCCGATGAAGCCTACCAGAGCATACCCCGCGTGAGCTATCGACGAGTACGCAAGCATTCGCTTGACGTTGTTCTGCAGGATCGCAGCAACGTTGCCGACGACGATCGTAATGACCGCTAACACCGCGAGGGCTGTCGTCCACGATTCATGCAGGTACGCCGCTGCCGGAACGCCTGCAAACAGCGGAAGTCCAAATACAAAAACACGCAGGAACGACGCGAAAGCCGCGGCCTTTGGCCCCGTGGCCATAAATCCCGTGACCGGAGTCGGAGCACCCTCGTAAACGTCCGGCGTCCAGACGTGGAACGGCGCCATCGCGATCTTGAATCCAAACCCGACGATCATCATCGCGCCGCCGACGAGCAGCAGGCCCGGGAAATTCGGTGCCGACATACGCTCGGCGATCTCCGTCAGACTGGTCGAGCCCGTCGCACCGTAGATCAACGCCATTCCGTAGAGCAGAAACGCCGAGGCGAATGAGCCGAGGATGAAGTACTTCATCGCGGACTCGTTCGACCTGAGGTCAGAACGCCTGAGGCCGGCCATCACATAAGTCGCGATAGACAACACCTCGAGACCAAGGAAGATAATGACGAGGTCGTTGCCAGCCGACATCATCATCATTCCAAAGGTCGCGAACAGGAGCAGCGCGTGATACTCGCCCGCCGGCACGTCCTCACGCTCGACCCACACGGTGGAGACGAGCACGGTCATCGCGGACACGAATAAAAAAACAAACGAGAAGCTGAGGCGCAAGTTGTCATGCGCGATCATTCCGTTCCACGCTGTTGGAGCGCCCGCTCCCCACATCGTCGCAAGCAGGACACCGGCTGCCGCGAGGCCCAAGATCGAGATCGCACCTGTGACCGTTCCCCGACGCGGGAAAAAACTGTCGAAGAGCATGACCACGACACCCGCGAATGCCACGATAAGTTCGGGCAGTATAGCCGCAATGTTTGCGTCGGGCCTGATTAGCTCTGCGGTTAGCAACATATTCATCTACTGGCTTTTTCCGGAATAGTCGTATCGTTTCTCGCCGGCCTTTATCGCGATATCAAGAGTGTTCTCACGCGGCGGTATCGGACAGTTGAACCTGTCACTGCCGTAGGCGCAGCTTGGGTTATAGGCCAGATTAAAGTCGATGACTACGGTATCGCCCTTCGGCTGTCTAATATCGATGTAGCGGCCGCCGCCATACGTCTCGCTCTTATTCGTCGCGTCACGAAACGGAATGAAGAGCAGATCGGCGTATTCGGGAAATTTGTCCAGCACCTCTTTGTCGATCTGATAAACGCTCAGAGTCCGGTCCGCGCCGTTGAGTCTGAATTTCGCTGTCCCGTACTTCACAAACTTCTTTGTCTTACCCGATGAGGTCGGCATCTGGAAGTACTTCTCGTCAGGCGTCCTTTCAAACGCGGCATTCACACGGAACATACTATTGACCGGAAAGTAATTCAGTCCCTTGAACGTGGCAAAGTCTTCCTCCCTTAGCGGCGACTCTTCCCTGTCGCGAAATTCTTGATCACGTCCCTGGCGAAATGCCCCGACGTCTGTCGATCCATAGAACGTCTGCCCGCTCAGCGACGAGAACAGTGCCAGGACAAATACTGATAAGACGAGCAGTTTCATTTCCTAGTGCTTTGGCTCCGCTGGGGTAGCCTCCGCATGCTCGATCGTGCCGCCCGCTTGGTGCATCAACCGTTGTTCGATCTGTCTTACAACATCGTCGGTACGCTTGAGGAACGGTTTTGGATATACGCCCATGTAAACCATCAATGCCAGCAGCGGCATCAGCAAGCCAATTTCCCGCCACGACAGGTCGGCGAGCGTCTTGTTCTTATCGTTGGTGACTTTCCCGAAAAATACCCTCTGAACCATCCACAGCAGATAGACCGCAGCGAAAATAACGCCTGTGCCGGCGAGCATCGTGGCGATATGGTTCCAGTTCACAGATTGCGTGACACTGAGCGCCGTCGACTGGAACATTCCGACCATGATCAGAAATTCCCCGACGAAACCATTCAGGAACGGCAGGCCGATAGAGGACATCGTCGTGATGACAAACAATGTCGCGTATATCGGCATCACGTGTGAGATCCCGCCGAACTCCTTGATCGCACGAGTGTGGCGCCGCTCATATATAAATCCAACAAGCAGGAATAACGCTCCTGTCGAAACCCCGTGATTGAGCATTTGGATGACCGCACCCTGCATGCCCAGCTCGGTGAACGAGAACATGCCCAATACCACAAAACCCATGTGAGCAACGGACGAATACGCGACCAGCCGCTTCATGTCCGGCTGGACCATCGCGACGAGGGCACCATAGATAATGCCGATGATCGCCAGCGTAATAAATATCCACGCCGTCTCACGCGCCTGATCGGGGAACAACGCAAAATTGAACCGCATCAGGCCGTACGTTCCCATCTTAAGCAGTATCGCAGCCAGGACCACGGATCCGGCCGTCGGAGCCTCGGTATGTGCGTCCGGCAGCCAAGTATGGAATGGGAACAGCGGCACTTTGATCGAAAATGCCAACGCAAAGGCCAGGAACAGCAGCATTCCAGTCTGCGGGCTCAGCACCACATTTCCGGACTGCATTGCGGCCAATATCGCTACAAAGTCGAACGACCCGCCCAATCCCGTCTGGTCGGCATACACGTAATAAAGCGCGATGATCGCGACCAGCATCAGCAGGCTGCCTAAGGCCGTGAAAATAAAGAACTTGACCGCCGCGTAGATGCGATTCTCGCCGCCCCAGACGCCGATAAGGAAGAACATCGGTATCAGCGATGCCTCGAAAAAGAGGTAAAAGACGAGGAGGTCGAGCGACACAAAAACGCCGATCATCGCCGATTCCATCAGCAGCAAAAATACATAGAACGCCGCCGGCCTTTTCTCGACCGCGTGCCACGTCGACAGCACTGCGATCGGCATGATGAACGTCGTCAAGATCACGAGCCAAAAGCTAAGCCCGTCAACGCCGATGTGATAATTTGTGTTGATCGCGCGGATCCAAGGCACATTTTGCTCGAATTGGAATCCGCCCGGCCCCGCGACCGCCGACCTTGAGAACATCGCAAGCGAGATCACAAAATTGACCAGCGTCAGGCCGAAGGTGAGCCATTTCAACTGGCCCTCGTTCTTAGCAAATGCGTGATACGCCAGAAGCAGCACCGCACCGACCGCCGGCAGCAGGATCAGAATGGTCAAGAGGTTGTCGTTCAAAAAGTTCATCCGACCAGCTTCATCCCGTAATAAATAAAGTACCCGAGCACGGCCAACGCTCCCAACAAGATCACTGCGGCATAGCTTCGCACATATCCGACCTGAACGCCGCGAGCTATATTGCCGAGTTCAACAACGAAATTCGCGATCCCATGCACCATGCCATCAATAAATCCGAGGTCGAACCCTTTCCAAAGGCCGTTTCGCGACAGGTTTGTGAGCGGATCGACGATGTAGCCGTTGTAAAGCTCGTCGAGCCGCCATTTTTCCTC
>CAZWSK010000012.1:12923-21796 GCA_964636445.1 uncultured Chloracidobacterium sp. | reverse complement strand
GTCATGACCATCATTCGGGTCATGTAAATGGCTGTAAGGACCGCGGTTAGAACGGCGATTCCCCACAATATCTCTTCGCCCGGGAACTGCCCCGCTGGAAAATACCTGTCGGTCGCGAACGTCTTGTAAAGGATCTCGTCCTTAGAAAAGAACCCCGCCCAGATCGGAATGCCCGAGATAGCGAGCCAGCCCATCGCCATTGTGATGAACGTGATGGGCATGTATTTCTTCAGCCCGCCCATCTTCCGCATGTCCTGCTCGTGATGCATTCCGTGAATGACCGAACCCGAGCCAAGGAACAGCAGCGCCTTAAAGAACGCGTGCGTCATCACGTGAAAGATCGCCACGACGAACGCCCCAACGCCTGCGGCCAGGAACATAAACCCGAGCTGCGAGACGGTCGAATAGGCGAGGACTTTCTTGATATCGTTCTGCGCGATCGCGATCGTCGCTGCAAACAGCGCCGTCGCCGCACCGATCACCGCGATGATCCACATCGCCGTCGGAGCCAGTTGATAGATAGCGTTCGACCGGACAACGAGATAAACGCCCGCTGTAACCATCGTCGCGGCGTGGATGAGTGCCGACACCGGCGTCGGACCGGCCATAGCGTCGGGAAGCCACGTAAGCAGCGGGATCTGGGCAGACTTACCAGTCGCCCCAATAAAGAGCAGCACGCCAACCGACGTCAGCCCTCCGGCCGTTATCGCTCCCCAAGTGAACGGGTCCTGATGCATGTGCTCGAGCACAAACGTGAACACGCTCTGCACCTGGGTACCATCGACAGCTTTATCAAAGAACGAGATCGAACCTGTCAGCGAAAAGACGAGAAAGATACCGATCAGCACGCCCCAGTCGCCGATGCGGTTCATTACAAAGGCTTTCTTGGCCGCCTTTCGTGCCTCGTCCTTCTGAATGTAATAGCCGATCAGCAGGTACGAGCACAGGCCCACGCCTTCCCAACCTACGAACATCAACAGGTAATTGTCCGCGAGAACAAGCGTCAGCATCGCGAACATGAACAGGTTCAAATAGGCAAAGAACCGGTAAAATCCCGGGTCGCCCTTCATATAACCTGTCGCAAAAATATGGATCAGCAGCCCGACGAACGTAATAAAACACACGTAAATGCCGGACAGGCGGTCCATGCCCAACGCAAAATCCGCGCGAAATCCTCCGACCTGAATCCATGTCCAGATGTGGTCGAGTATCGGCTTATCAGAATGCAGCGCACCGTGCTCGCCAAACGCGAGCATAAACGCCACGATCGTCGAAACGACGATCGCCCCGCACGCGACTGCTCCGCTGAACAGTTCATTCTTCAATCGTCCGCCGACGAGCCAATTGATAACGGCCCCCACCAGCGGCGCGAAGATGATTATGCTTAGGAGGTTGTTCTCCATCTAGTTCTTCAAGATACTTGCGTCATCCACATCAACAGACTGTTTGTTGCGGAAGAACGCAATGATAATGCCGAGTCCGACAGCCGCTTCAGCAGCAGCCACCGACATAACCATGAAAACAAAAAGCTGCCCCGTTGTATCCGCGTAATAACGCGAAAAGGCGACGAATGTCAGGTTTACGGCATTGAGCATCAGCTCTATGCACATGAACATTCCCAGCGCGTTGCGCTTGAATATCACACCGACCGCGCCGATCGTAAAAAGTATTCCTGACAGTGCGAGATAGCTCGCGAGGTTCGGTTCCATATCTAAAACGATATCCTCGGCTCTTCTTTCGCCTCGGGTTCGTTGCGAAGGTCCAATTCTCTATCCACCACGAGCTCAAGCTGAGCCGTGCTCAGCCGCCGTGCCAGCATCACCGATCCGATGATCGCCATCATGAGCAGCACGCCGACGATCTCGACCGGCAGCAGGTATTCCGTATACATCGCCTGGCCGATGTTCATTGTTTTGCCCGCCGTCGTGTTGGGATCGACCACGTTCTGCGGCGTGCGGCTGACAGCGTAAAAAACGAACAGCGTCTGCGCTAGCAGCACGACGCCCAGCCCGCCGCCGATCGCGTACAGATAGCCGAGCCGGTTCTTCGACGTGTCATCGTCGAGGTTCAACAGCATGATCACGAATACGACCAGCACCATGATCGCGCCGGCGTAGATCAGTATCTGGACAGCCGCGATGAACGGCGCCGCCAGCGTTATGTAGATACACGACAACGCGATAAACACGCCGACGAGCGATATCGCCGAATACAGCGGATTCTTGTGATACACCATTGAAATGGCGCACATGATCGCAAAGCCGGCGAACAGGAAAAATAGGGCAGTGCCTACCATAAAACAGTCTCAACGCAGAGAACGCTGAGAACGCAGAGCGATCGAAAACTCCTTCTTAAATGCTCTGCGACCTCTGCGGTCTCAGCGTTTCAAATATCCGACGAATTACTAACGATTCAAGAAAAACACTACCAGAATCGTCAAAATAACATTTGCCAGAGCAACCGGCAGCAAGAACTTCCAGCCAAAGTTCATCAGCTGGTCAAACCTGAATCTCGGAAGCGTCCCGCGTACCCATATATACAAGAAAAGAAACGCGCAGATCTTGCCGATAAAGGCGATATGGCTGACGATCGCGTAAGGCACCGATCCGGGCTCGAACAGATGACTCAGCCCCGGCACGTACCAGCCGCCCAAAAACAGCACAACGCACATCACCGAGACTGTGAACATATTCACATACTCGGCCATGAAAAAGAGCGCGAATTTCAGTGCCGAATATTCCGTATGAAATCCCGCGACGAGCTCGGTTTCCGCCTCCGGCAGGTCAAACGGCACGCGATTCGTCTCGGCGAACGCGGCGATCAGAAACACGATAAACCCAATGATCTGCGGAATTATGAACCAGCGAAACGGCGACTGGATCTGGGCGAAAATGATGCCGTTCAGATCGAGCGTGCCGGCAAGCATCACGACGCCGATCACCGAAGCGCCCATCGCCAGCTCATACGAGATCATCTGTGCCGATGAACGCAGGCCGCCCATCAGAGAGTACTTACTGTTCGACGACCACCCCGCGAGCATAATGCCGTAAACACCGACGGACGTTATTCCCAGAACGAACAAAACGCCAATATCTATCCGCGCGATCGTCAGAGGCAGTGCTGTCACGCCATCGCCTAGGCCGAACGGCAGAAAGCTCCAATCGACCGTTGTGATCGCCGGGCCGAATGGATAGACGACCATCGGCATCAGGGCGCACGTAAGTGCGACTAACGGAGCGAGGAAATACACGAACCGAGTCGACTTATCCGGGGTGATGTCTTCCTTAAAGATGAACTTGAGCAGATCAGCGAAAGGCTGTAGTACGCCCCAGGGCCCGACGCGGTTCGGGCCGACGCGGCCCTGCATCCAGCCGAGTATCTTACGCTCGCCGAGCACCGTATACGCGACGATCATCAGCACCATCTGAAACGCGATCAGGACACCGGCCCCGATCACGACATATGGAAATGCGGTTTTTATGGCCTCTTCCATAAAGAACTATCTGCCCGACGGATTGGACCTGTCGGCGACGCCGACCGCGACCGCCTGCTCACGCGGCGTACCGTCAGCGTTGATCTGAACAAGCGGCGACACTAGCAGATTCTCCGGCTTTGGATTACCGTTAGCCAGCAGATGGAACTGCGGCGTCTTGCTCGTCATCGTCGTCAGCCTGTGCAATTTATGCCCGATCCGCGGCGCCGCCGTGATGCGGTGCGCCGGTGGAACCGCCTCGATCTCTGTTTTTAACGCGTCGACATGCGCAGTGGCGTCTAACGCAACTGTGCCGTAATTTGCCCGTGCGGGATTCGACTCATCCTTCATCGCCGGATACCGCAGCCCGGCGTAAGCCGGCGTTGCGTCAGCCAACTCGCGAAATATTGCGGACGCCGTAAATTCCGGCACGATCTCGCTGCCCATAGCCCGTGCGATGAGGGCGGTTATCATCCAGTCCGGTTTGGACTGATGCAGCGGCTCGATGGCAGCACGGACACGCTGCACATTCCCGGCATTATTAGTAAATGTCCCGTCGACCTCAGCAAAGCTTGCCGCTGGGAACACGACATCCGCGTGCTCCGTGGTCTCGGTCAAAAATAATTCTTGAACAACAATAAAGTCTTTGCCGGCCAAGACGCTTGCATCCTGCAGGCTTCCGCCGATGAGAAGCCCTTTTGCTGCCCTAACGACATCAGCGACGGCCCTGCGTTCCGGCGTCATATCGAGTGCGCCGACAGAGTTGTTATACTTCGCCAGCGGATGGAGCAATACTCGCCGGCCTTCCCCGGCGAGGCTCGCAGCATGTGCTGCAATGATCGCCTGCGCGCTCGGCGACAGGTCGTTGCCGAGCATGATGATGACATCGCCTTCCGTTTCCGAGATGACCCTGCGAACGGTTTCGATCTCGCCGGCATTAACGCCCATCTTCTCGGCCGCGAATGCATCATTCTCACCCCCGGCGAGGCTAAGGGCGAATGCGCTCGCCGTGCCTGGATTCACATGCACGAGTAATCCGCCGGTCTGATGAACAAGATTGATCGGCGTGTCATTGACGCAGATAAAACTCGCGCCGCCGTTGTGCACGGCCTGCCGGACCTGTTTCGCCGTGTATGTCTGCTCTTCTTCAGGCTCGCCCCCGATCAGAACGATCGTCTTGGCAAATCTGATCTCCTGATGCGTACACAGCGGCACGCTGAGGTTGTCGAAGACCGCGGACATGTCGTTCGAGTCGGACACGGCAATATTGCCCGAACCAAGTACATCAGCGAACTTCTTCAGCGAATAGACCGACTCATTAGTCATTCTCGGGCTCGCGACAACGCCCAAGGTGCCGGCCGCCTTAAGGCCTTCAGCGGCAACGCGGACTGCTTCGTCCCAGCTCACAGGAATGAGCTTGCCGCCCTTCGCATATCTGACGAGCGGCGTCTTGATCCGATCCGCATGATCGATAAAACCATGCCCGAAGCGCGCCTTTACGTCCAAAAATTCGCCGTTCAAGCCGTTCACGTACCGATCGCGAGCGACGATTCGATGCACCTTGCCGCCGCGCGAGCCGATCGAGATCTGCATGCCGTCAGAACCGTAAACATCGGTCGACACGACCTGATCGAGCTCCCACGGCCGCGTTTCGTGGCGGTAAACACCGTCGAGCAGCGTACCAGTCGGGCAAACTTCGATACAGTTGCCGCATTGCGAGCAATTCAGCCAGCCGCCGTATGTGCCGATAACCGTGTTAACGCCGCGATTGCCTGCCTCGATCGCGTCTTCGCCCATCCATTCCGAACAAACGCGCGTGCAGCGTTTGCACAAGATGCATCGCTGCGGGTCGTTGGCAACGATCGGCGACAGGTATTTCTCAGGCTGTACGTTTTTGTTCTCGGTAAATCGTTCCTCAAGATCGCCCCAGTCAAAGATGACCTCTTGCAGCTCGCACTCGCCGCCGCGGTCGCACACGGGACAATCGAGCGGATGGTTCGCGAGCAGAAATTCGCCCATCGCCCGCTGGGCCTTCTCGACCTCTTCAGACTGCGTGGTCACGACCATGCCGTCGGTGCAGTTTATGGTGCACGAGGTCTGCAGCTTCGGCATCTTGTCGATACGCACAAGGCACATTCGGCACGAGGCCTGCACCTCGAGGTCTTTGTAATAGCAAAACGACGGAACGCCGTAGCCCTTTTCGCGGCACACGTCTATCAACCGCGCGCCCTTGTCGACCTCGAATTCCTGTTCGTTGATGGTTACTTTGATCTGTTCTGACATCAAATGCCCGTGGGTCGGCCGGAATTAAGCCTCGGCGGCTCCGGCCTCGTCCTCTGTCGTCTCAGCCCGTTCCTCAGCTTCAGGTGCCGGTGCAGCCTCTTCAGCTCCGGTCTCGGAGACCGCTTCCTCGGCGGCATCCGCTGTTTCCGCTGGAGCCGCGGCGTTTTCGTCCCGCATTGCGACGGCCGCGTCGGAGGCGATATCGATCGTCTCCGCCGGCATTTCCACTGTCTCGACCGCCGTCTCCGGAACCGCGGCCGGAATACGTTTGGCCGTACGCTTCTTTGCCGGTTTTTCGGCCGTCACCTTTGGCGTGTCCGACGCGACGAATGTCGGTTTCTTATACTTGCGCCGCGTCTTGCCGAAGCTTCCGGCAAAGATCTTGCCGCGGCGGCTTCTCATATCACCTTTTCCCATAAATATTGCTTCCTGTCTCCATCTTACTTCTTCGCGGACTGCGTTTCCGCCGCGAGGAGTGAAATTATCTGGTCCTGCACGCGTTCGTTCGCGGCCATCTTGCTGTGGCCCTCGCAGATCAGGGTAGTCGACCTTGCGCCGGTAACCGTCCGGATGCCAGCCGCCCGGGCCTGTGTGGATGCTGCGAGCGACCGGCCGGTCACGGTTCCATCCCCGCTCGCCATCAGCAGCTCGCGCAGTTCGTCATCCGTTATCTTTTGACCGTCATTTCTCGTAAAGCCTTTCGGCTTGAACAGCGTTCGCCACTTATTGTCTTCAATGTCACGATAGAGCAATATGGCATCGAGAGCCGTCTTGCAGTCGGAGCCTATCGAATGTACAGCGACACCGCCATCTTTACCCTGCGCGGCCGCCAGCGCCTGGTGAAAATGCTTTGCCCGGGATAGCGACGCCTCGAAAAAAGCCTCAGCGACCCTACGTTCCGTTGACGAGAATTCCGACACAAAGTTACGGTCCGTCATCGGGTTCCAGCCGTATTTTGACCAAACCTTCGGGTCGTAAACATCGACGTCCACCGGCTCGAGCCTGTCGTCGAACACACGCATCGTGCCCGGTGCCGGCAGGAGCTGATAAGCGGCCGGCATCGAAAAGATCGTAAACCGTGACGTGTCCTGAATGAACGGCAGGTCCAGCCGAAGGCCCCTGATCGAGTAGCCGCTCAGAAAGCCTTCGAGAGCGGACACCGAGCCCTCGTTCGGCGTGGCAAGCATTATCAGCTTGCCAAAATTGCGGGCGCCGGCCCATGTCGGTACCGGCCGCTTATTGCGGGCCGGCAGATCGGCGTCACCATACATCACAGCATAACGTGCGATCAGGCCTCCCATCGAATGTGCCACAATATCGAACTTTGCTTCCGGGCGTTTGAGACGCCTCTTGAGGTCGTCAACGTCCTGGACCAGCCGCCGGGCGTTCGTCACCATGTCGAGCCGCCAGTCGTATGGGAAAACATACAAGCTGTCTTGCGCGCCATTCTCGGACGGCTCGGCCCACTTTTCTTCGTGATAGCCGCCCCGCGTCTCCATCGCCTTGATAAACCCGCCGTAGTAGTCGCCGACCTGAAACGGCCCGACTTTGAACGTACGGATCACATCGCCGGGGATCAACCCGTCAGAGACTTTCTCAGGATCAGCGGCAAGCGGCAGTCTGAGATCTTCATTCTTTGACTTGAAGGCCCTTATCCAGATCTTCTCGCCGGTAGCTTTGTCGATCAGTTCTGAGCCTGTGACGCCCGGGATGATGATCACCGGATTCTTGCCCTGCGCTAACAGCGGCAGCGCGAGCGCAAAAAATACCGCCGCGACTCGCAGCGTGCATTTTACTCGGCTCTGGTGCTGTACTTTCACTATTGAACGTTTGGCTGCACGCCGTTCGAACCGACGTTATCGACCAGCCACTTCTTAAAATCGCCCGGGAATGCCTTGATCGCCGACTGGATAGGCCATGCCGCCGCATCGCCGAGCGGGCAAAACGATTTGCCCTCGATGTTGTCGCAAATGTCGAGGAGAAGCTGCGCGTCCTCGGGCCGCCCTTCGCCGATCGAGATGCGGTTGAATATCTTCAGCAGCCAATCCGTCCCTTCACGGCACGGCGTGCACCAGCCGCAGGATTCGTGCTTGTAAAATTCGGTGAGGTTCTTGGTCGATTCCATGATGTCGACCGTCTCATCCATCACCATCATCCCGCCCGTGCCGAGCATGGAGCCCGCAGCGACCAGACCCTCGTAATCAAGTGTCACGTTCTGGCCCAGGATCTGCCCCGCGTTCATTATGTAAACGCTTGAGCCGCCCGGAATTACGGCCTTGAGCTTGTTGTCCCGGAGCATTCCGCCGCAGTCATCCATGATGAACTTTTCCATGTCGGCGTAGCCCATCGGCAGTTCGTAAACGCCCGGCTTCTTAACATGGCCGCTGATGGACCAAAGCTTCGTGCCGCCCGATTTCTCTGTCCCGAGGTCACGCCACGCGATGCCGCCCATATCTATTATCTGCGGCACACTCGTGAACGTCTCGACGTTATTCACAACCGTCGGACACGCATAAAGTCCCTCGACCGCGGGGAACGGCGGCTTCATCCGAGGATGGCCGCGAAATCCCTCGAGCGAGCTCAGCAGCGCCGTCTCTTCGCCGCAAATATACGCGCCTGCGCCCGTGTGAGTGTAAAGCTGAAAGGCAAAGTCCGAGCCCAACACCTTGTCGCCCAGAATGCCCGCCTCGCGTGCCTCATTGATCGCGACGTCGAGAATGTCGAGCAGGTACCTATACTCACCCCGCCCGTAGATGTAACCCGTATTCGCTCCCAACGCATGGCCCGCGATGATCATTCCCTCGATCACCGCATGCGGGTCATATTCCATCAGGTAGCGGTCTTTGAAACTGCCGGGTTCCGACTCGTCAGCATTGCAAACAACGTATTTCGGCTTCGTGGTCTCCTTCGGCACGAATGACCACTTCATTCCCGTTGGAAATCCCGCACCGCCACGCCCACGCAGCGCGCTGTCCTTCACTTCCTGAATGACCGCGTCCGGCGTCATCCCGAGCGCCTTTTCGAGCGGCTTGTAACCGCCCATTTCGCGATACACCCTCAGCGTATGGCCGTCCTTGACGCCCACCCGCTTCAGTGACAATGGCTCGCAGCCAATGGC
>CAZWSK010000012.1:6641-12823 GCA_964636445.1 uncultured Chloracidobacterium sp. | reverse complement strand
GTCAGGTCCTCGTGATAGTCGAAACCGATCTGCATCATCGGTGCCGTTCCGCAGGAGCCGAGGCATTCGACAAGCGATACCGTGAACTTCCCGTCCTCTGTCGTCTCGCCGGGCTTGATGCCGAGCTTTGAGCAGACATGGTTGGTTATATCCGGCTCGCCCATGATCTTGCACGAGAGCGTTTTGCAGATCTGAATGTGATGGCGGCCGACCGGACGAAAATTGAACATCGAATAAAACGTCGCCGTCTCCCATACGTCCGTCACTTCTAATTTCAGGAACTCCGCCAGAAAGTTCACGCCCGGATTGTCGAGCCATCCGCCCCGCTCACGCTGCACGACAAACAACAGCGGTATCAACGCCGACCGCGACCGCTCAGGCGGATACTTCGCCACGTGCATTTTCATCTCCTCGATCACATCAGGCGAAAACTCCGCCACCTCGTCAGAGAAGACGATCTTATCGGTATAACTTGTAGGTGTTGCTGCTGCCATGGCTCAGTGAGCCTCCCCCTCAAGGATTTCCACTCGGTCTTCCAGTCTTTCAAGCCTCTCTTCGTTCTCAATAACTTTCGAAACAACCGAACCAACTTGGCTTGAGACCGTTTTGATGCTCCCGGAAAGGTCGAGAATGACATTGACCAGAGTGTTGATCTTTTCATCCGTCTGGTCGAATCGCGCTTCGAGCTTGTCGATGCGAAACGATTGGGTCCGTATGTCTGACGTAATTCCGTCAAACTTATGATTCGCGATCTCGATGAACCGAATGACTTCTGATTTGAACTGATCGTCAGTTATCTTGTCAGTCATGCTTTCTCACCTATCGATCTCCCCCAACACAATATCCAAACTTCCGATGATCGCCACCACATCCGCGATCATCTCGCCCTCGCTCATTACGGGCAAGGCGGCGAGATTTACGAATGACGGCCCGCGGAAATGGACTCGATCAGGCTTCGGACCGCCGTTGGAGCGCATATAGACTCCGAGTTCACCCTTCGAAGCCTCGATCGGCATATAGACCTCGCCCGGCGGTACGTTGAACCCCTCGGCGACGATCAGGAAGTGGTGGATCAGCGAGTCCATATGCTTGCGCATATCGTCGCGGTCCGGCAGCACGACCTTCGGAGCGTCGGCCTTGGTCGGGCCGGGTTTTAGCCTTTCGAGAGCTTGTCGGACGATCTTGTGCGACTCTCGAAGCTCACGCATTCGCACCAGGAATCGTGACCACACGTCACCGTCCGGTTCGGTCGGCACGTCAAAATCGTAGGTCTCGTAACCTGTGTAGGGATTGTCGCGTCTCAGGTCGAGGTCGACGCCGCTGCCCCGTAGGCACGGCCCGGTCAGTCCCCAATCGATCGCGTCCGCTTTTGAGATCACGCCGATACCTTTCGTCCTGTTTTGCCAGATCGTGTTGCCGGTGATCAGCGTGTCAAAGGTGTTTAGAGCGTCGGGGAAATCCTCGAGAAACTGCTTCACGCGGTTCTCAAATCCCGCCGGCAGATCCATCATCAGACCGCCGATGCGGAAATAGCTCGGCGTCATCCGCCCGCCAGACGCCGCCTCGATGAGGTTGAGGATCTTTTCGCGTTCCTTAAAAGTGAACCAAAACGGCGTCATCGCGCCCATGTCGAGGCACGACGTTCCAAACCACACCATGTGCGAAGCGATACGCTGCAGCTCGCAGAATAGCACGCGGATGATCTGCGCCCGCTCAGGGATCTCAATGCCCAGCAGCTTCTCCGCAGCCATCACATAAGCGAGATTGTTCCCCAATGGATTGAGGTAATCCATCCGGTCGGTGATGACTATGCCCTGTTGGTATTTCTTGTATTCAAAGAGCTTCTCCATGCCTGTATGGAGATAGCCGATGTCCGGCACGGCCTTAATGACGAGCTCACCGTCGAGCCGCAGATCGAGTCTCAGCACGCCGTGCGTTGACGGATGCTGCGGCCCCATCGACAGCGTCATCTGCGACTCGAGCGCGCTGTCCATGACGTCTGTCGAACCGATATTGTCTACGGCAGTTGCCATTTAGTTTAGGCTGTAGGGCTCGTAGCCCCGCAGCGGATAGTCCTTTCTTAACGCATGTCCGTCAAAATCCGACGGAAGCAAAATACGACGCAGGTCGGGATGTCCGTCGAAAACGACGCCGAACATGTCATACGTCTCCCGCTCGTGCCAGTCGGCAGTTCGCCAGATCTGTGAAACGGTCGTCACGTGCGGATCGTCCTCGCTCAACATCACCTTCAGCCGAAGCCTCTGATGATGCGTCGTCGAAAAGAGGTGATAGTTGACCTCAAACCGGGGATCTTCCTCCGGCCCGTTGTCGGCGCCGCAAAGATCCGCGAGCAGATCAAATCCGTGATCGTCTCGCAAGAAACGGCAGGCGTCAACGATCGATTCGCGCGGAACGGTCACCGTCACCTCACCGTGTGCATCGACAACACTGACGACCCATGAGGCGTCTTTTTCTCTAAGCCTTTCCACGAATCCGTGGAGCTTTTCTGTCATATAAACTAAGACGATCGTCGCCGCTCGTGCCGTGACGGCACAGAATATGGCCGTGGTGCACCTTCATTTTCGACGCGTGCTTCGAATTCTCTTTCCAACGCGGTCCCCTCAGTCACCGGCAGGGTTCCAGGGACACGCGAAACACGCGATTCTTCCTCAAAGGTATCGCGGCGGTCTTTCGAGCGCTCCTTCATGATCTTGTCCTGGAGCATCGTGATGGCGTGCACCAACATCTCTGGCCGCGGCGGGCAGCCGGGCACATAAACGTCCACAGGCACGATCTTGTCCACGCCCTGCACGATCGCGTAATTATCAAAAACGCCGCCCGACGTCGCACAAGCCCCCATCGAGATGACCCATTTCGGCTCCGGCATCTGGTCGTAAATTCGCCGCAGCACGGGCGCCATCTTTCGCGAGACTCGTCCCGACACGATCATCACATCCGCCTGCCGCGGCGAGGCTCTAAACGTCTCCGCTCCAAATCTCGAAAGGTCATTACGCGCCGACACCGTGTTCATCATCTCGATCGCGCAGCACGCCAGGCCGAATGTCGCAGGCCACAGGCTCGACTTGCGGGCCCAGTTAACGACAGCGTCGAGCTTCACCGTGACAACGTCCGGAAGCGACTCCATTAATGTGTTTTCTAATCCCATAAATGATTAGATGCCTGGACCGGAATTACGCCGCCAGCTTCATCTTCGCTTCCTGTTCACGCCGCTGTTTTGCCATCAGTTTCGTCTGCTCGCGCGCTTCAGCCCGTGCCTGCAGGCCCCAGTCAAATGTTCCTTTCTTCCAAACGTATATGTAGCCCACAATGAACGTCGCGATAAAGATCATTATCTCTACTAGGGCGATCGTTCCGTAATAAACGCCGCTCGACGCCTCGGCCGCGATCAGGCTCTTAAAAGCGACCGCGAACGGGATAATGAACAAAACTTCGATATCGAAAAGCAGGAAAATGACCGCGACCGTGTAGAACTTTACCGAAAATCTGTCGCGTGCGCCGCCCACAGGGTCCTTGCCGCATTCATACGGCATCAGCTTGACCGCCGTGCGTTTACGCGGGCCGATCAACTGAGTCACCAGCAGCTGGCTCGCTCCGAAGCCCGCGGCTACCAGGAACATGATGCCAAGCGGCACATAATCAAAGACGTTGAAATCAGACATTCAGTCCTCAAAAACCCTTAGTTTACGGCACAAACTAAATCGTAGGCTAACCCCAATAGGCTGTCAAGGCAGTGACCGTGCTCACACGACCGGCGGCCTAAATATGCGTTGACCGCCTGTTTTTGCGTGTGTTAACTTGATAATTGGCGCAAGTACGCGCTCCGCGCCGCATTTTCCCGCTCGCCTTTGGTCAAATTGTGATAGCTGGCTTTAATACAGATATCGACCATAACGGTACGACCTATCACGTCCAGACCGAGGACAAAGGTGCGCCTGCGTATATGATCATGACCCTTGTTTATGACAAGGGCACTATCCTGGCCAGCAAACGCACGACCTACGGCGAGCTCGCCGCTATCGGCTATGACGAAAAAGAGGTCGCGGAACGCGTCTCTCGGCAGCACAAATTGATGTGCGCCGCCGTCAAAGGCGGCCGCATCGCTGAGCTCGTCGAGATGACGCGCAAGTCATCGAAGTACGCTGCCCCAGTTGCCGAGACCGTGCCGGCCGGCGAGCCTGCCGTGGCCGCCGTTACGCTGCCGCCGATGGCTCCGCCGGTGTCGCCGCCTCCTGTCGCCGAGGCTCCGATCGCGCCGCCAGCGACGGATCCATTCGCAAACGTTCCTGTCCTCGACGCCGTAGAGATCATCGAGGACATAGAGATACTGCCCGACGAGGCCATTCTTGTCGTCAGCGAGCTGTCGGGCCAGGAGCGTCCGGCGAACCAAAAGCTCAGCGTCGAGCTGCTTGGCGATTCAAAATTCAAAGGCGGCATGCGCCGCACAGTCAATCTGCTTGTCTGCCGCGGCACCGACCGCAAGGTCGTCGCTGATGCACAGATCATGGTAAAGGTCCTCGGCTCGAGCTTCCGCCCCGTAATATTCCACGCTCGGTCTGACGCCAACGGCCTCGCAAAGGTCCATCTACAGCTTCCGAGCTTCCAAACCGGCCGCGCCGCCCTGCTGGTCCGGGCCCTTCACGGCGGCGAAGAGATCGAACTCCGTCGCATCGTCACACCCGGCTAACGTCTCTCTCGTCCTCTAGATCTAAATTGTAAATTTGAAATTCCCTCGCGGCGGGCGGAGAATCAAACTGTGTCTACGCTTCGAATACATCTGAACGGCGAACCCCGCGACGTTCCTTCCGACAGCACCCTCAACGACCTTCTGGATGAACTCGATCTGCCCTCGCAGCGTATAGCGATCGAGTTGAATGGCGAGGTGGTCTCTCGCGCAAAATGGACTGAAACGCCCATCAATAATTCCGACCGCATCGAGGTGGTACACTTCGTCGGTGGCGGTTGATCGCCGTCGCATCCATAAAACATCTTGACATTTTTGCAATTTCATGCTATCTTCTGGCCGATCCTGTAAGACAACGTAATGTTTTTTTTCAAAATCGGCGGGACAGCAGGCAAATCTGGCGTAACTACAATGATTTCAATAGTTTGTGTGGCCCATGCTCTCCTGGGACACTGGTGGGACATCGCGAGACAGATTTTTTTCGAAAGTTGCGGGACACGACGGTTTTCAACAGGCAACTCTACTGTTTTCAATAGTTTAGCTGTCCCATAACCGAACGGGACAGGGGCGGGGCAACGATCTGCGAAATTTTTTTTTAAAAAAGCGGCGGGACAGGGCACTGTGGAGGAGTTAACTCTATTCTTTTCAGTAGCTTAACTGTCCCAGCGACGGCCTGGGACACTAGCGGGACACCGCTGGGACATCCCCGGCCGGATGGCGCGATTGCCTTATGAGCTCAGGTGCAGGAAAATCAGGTTAGGATGACAGACACATTTTCTCTTGCAGGTCATGATTTTACTTCCCGGCTGATCATCGGCACGGGCAAGTACCGCTCGCACGACGAGATGAAGGCGGCCCATGCGGCCTCAGGCGCCGAAATGGTCACGGTCGCGGTCAACCGCGTGCCGCTCGACGGCTCGAGCGAATCGTTCCTCGACCACCTTGACCCGAAGATGAAGATCCTGCCGAACACCGCCGGCTGCTACGACGCGGACCACGCTATCCGCACCGCGAGGCTCGCCCGCGAAGCGCTCGACACGGAATGGATCAAACTCGAGGTCATCGGCGACCCTGTTACGCTGCTGCCCGACAATGAGCAAACGCTCGCGGCCGCAAAGATCCTCGTCGACGAGGGGTTTATCGTCCTGCCGTACTTCAGCGACGACCTGATAATGGCCAAAAAGCTCCTCGATGCGGGCTGCTCTGCCGTAATGCCGCTCGCAGCGCCGATCGGTTCCGGCATGGGCGTACAAAATCCGTCGAATCTACGGATCATGCGTGAGCAGCTTCCCGATGCCACGATCATCGTCGACGCCGGCGTCGGCGTGCCCAGCGACGCCGCCGAAGCTATGGAACTCGGAGCCGACGCAATCCTGATGAACACCGCCATCGCCGAAGCCGGGGACGCCGCCGCCATGGCCACCGCCATGAACCTCGCCGTCCAGGCCGGCCGCCTCGCATATCTCTCGGGCCGCATGCC
>CAZWSK010000012.1:0-6541 GCA_964636445.1 uncultured Chloracidobacterium sp. | reverse complement strand
AACGTCGCCCGCCGTGTCGTGCCGCCGGAATGCGGCGCGACTGTGTCGCTCGACGGTTACGCGAGAAAATTCACGCGGGACAAGGGCACAGGCGAGGTCCGAGAGACTGAATATCTTGTTTACGAGGCCTATGACGAGATGGCGATCAAGGAAATGCAGAAGCTTGTCGATCAGGCCAAAGAGCAATTTGAGATCGCTAACGTAGGCATCGTCCATCGGACCGGACGGCTCGAGATCGGTGAGACGAGCGTTGTGATCTCCGTGGCGGCGCCGCATCGGAAGGACGCGTTCGCGGCGTGCGAGTGGCTGATCCGCGAGTTAAAGCGAACGGTGCCGATCTGGAAAAAAGAGGCTTACGCCGGCGGCGAGCAATGGATCGAGGGCGACGCCGAAACGGCTATCGCACAACCTCGATCGTGACCGTCTGAGAACCGGTAACGACAAACGGCCCGGGCGGTAGAGCCGTTTCGCTCAGCGTCGCTGTCTTTAGGACCTTTGCGGTGGCTGCGTTTCGTTGACTGTTCATCGTAGCAAGCATGGAAGGAGGAAGATTCGGCATTTCACTGACACCGACCACGACACCCGCACTCGGGCGGGCGACGATGACGTACAGCCGATCGGGGCGCTTCAGGCTGTTGTATGTCGCGGCGAATTCCGCCGCCGTCCGCGGCGTAAAGTGGGTTATAGCTGAGTTTTGGAGGGCCGCGGTGCCGTCAGCAACGGTAATGGTCACCGGCCCCGTCGGCGTGTCCGCCGGAATGGTTACCGGGACCTTCGTTACCGAGATCTCGCCGGCAGCGGTCCGCTGGCTCAGGCTGACCTCGACCGTTTGCCCAGGACTGACGCTGCCGCGATCGACGGAAACGCGGTCAATGGCCGCTGTCTTGCTTCCTTCGGTAACCGAGAAGTTAAGTTCGATCCCGGTGATATCGACATCGGCAAAACCCGCACGCAGCAGGGCCGCGACCGGTACCGCGGCTGCCGACGCCGCGAGCCCATTGGCCTGCGGCCCGGCAAACCGTCTCGCGAGAATGAGCGGCTGCTGGCCCCGACGGCGGACCTCGCCATTGAGTTCGATCGTCGCGTCGCCGACGCCGCGTTCATTGCCGATCAGCGTGTTCGCGACACCGGCGTTGAGGATCAGGCCCGTGAGCAGCTCATCGATCGCTGTTTCGAACTTGACGGCTTCCTTGCGACCGCGGCTCGTCGTTAGGTTGATCGTCACGGGCAGCATTCGCGGCTGGCGGCCCAACAGGCCGTATATGCCCGTCGACCGGTCCTGCGTCATTGAGCCGACAAGGGCGTCGGCGACGGCGAGTTTGAAGGAGTTATTCGCGTTCGGCACGACTGTAACGACATGCGATTCGGACATCGGCAAGTCCGCTGAGCCGAGACTGAAAAAAGGATGACCGAAGGCGTAGATCTTATCGCCGTCACGATGCGTCACAGTGCCCGCCGCCGCGATCTGTATATCGCCGCGCGAGAGATGCACTACGACCGAATCGCCGCCGAGCAGCGTCCTCGCATCGGCCTTTTTCATGCCGGGAATTCGACTGTCGCCGCCGGCCGCCGCGACGGGAACGAATCCGGCACGCTCGAACTCCGGCGCGATCATCTGCAAGGCCTGTTGCGAGATGCCGGCAAAGGAGATGGGCGTAGCGATCCGCATCATCGACTGGCCCGCGATGCCGGAAATGGCCGTTGGGACCGAAGTCACGAACGGGTTTGGGACCGCCGGAGCGATCCGATCGTTTGCGAGATCGGCCAAGGCGAACGAGGTTCCCTTGTTCGTCGCGAGTCTCGATTCGGGGGCTATTTCGACGAGAGATCGCATCTGGTCGAACGGCGTGATGCCGCAAATGGGCTCTTTGGCGAATGGGAAGCTGTAAGAGATGGCCCCGACGAGCTTACCGTCGATGTAAACAGGCGAGCCGGACATTCCCGCGAAGACGAATGTCCGTTCAGCATTTGCACCGCTGAGTTTGCCGATGATCAGATCCTGACCCGGCGCGATCCAATTTGGCAAAACGCCGAGGACCTCTACATTGAATTCTTCGGACTTGCTGCCGCGAAAAACGCTCTTTGCCGTGCCGTGCATGCCCTCGCGTACCTGCGACACGGGCATCACGGTTACGTCGGCCATTGCCGGGAGCGAACAGCACAATAAACTCACACTAACTACGGCGAATGACAAAAGAACTTTTAACATTTTTAAAAACTGCTTCCCTGCGGCCGGGGTTTATGGTAGCATTCTATCAGGTCCCGCCGAAAGCTTTTCTTTCGCAGGCGACTCTCCATCGACCTTATAACGACCCTCGCTTCGACTCAGAAGCCCCGTTGCCAATGCCTAAAACGACACGCCTCTTCAAGAGTTTTCTCCGTTTGCTCCTCCCGGCAGTGTTCCTTTTTATCGCGGCCGTAGTATCCGGGTCCGTATGGCTCGTCTATACATCGGCACGCCCCTATCGCGCACCCTATTTGGTGACACCGGAGAAGTTCGGCCAGCTAAGCGCCCGCGCCGCGCAGGTCACCGAGGAGACCTGGACAAATCGCGACGGCAGCTCGTCGCGCGGCTGGCTGCTTCGCGGCACCGACGGGTCGCCCGCGGTAATTCTCTATCACAAATACGGGGCCGACCGCTCTTACGTTCTCAATCTCGGCGTGAAGCTTAATGAGTCTACGAATTTTACTGTTCTAATGCCCGATTTGCGCGGCCATGGCGAAAAACCGGCCGTAGATAACGCCAGCTTTGGCGGATGTGAGGCCGAGGACGCCGGTGCGGCGATCGAATTCCTCCGCGGCCTCCGCACCTCGAACCAGATCACTCTGGTGGGCAAGAATATTGGTATTTATGGTGTCGAGATGGGCGCAAGCGTGGCCCTTATGGCCGCTGCTCGCGACCAGGACGTGAAGGCGGTCGCACTGGATTCGGTCCCCGCAGACGCCGACAGCGTCCTCCGTGAGACTGTCGAGAATCGATATCCGTTCGCAAGTGCGGCCACCACGAGGCTCGCAAAACTCGGTACACGGTTCTACTACTTTGACGGATGCTATCAGCGCGAATCTGCCTGCGACATTGCTCGCAAGTTCACCGACCGCGAAGTGATGCTTCTCGCCGGGGTCGATGCCCCTGAGTTTCAGACCGCGACGTCCAAACTCACTAAGTGTTTTCCTGCAGCGAACAGGGTCCAGAGCAAGCTCGATCTAAGCCCGTCTGGGCTTCGAATTATCAATGCCTCGATGGAGCAGTCAGAATCTTATGACCAGCGGCTGATCGATTTTTTTAGGGATTCACTGGCGTATTAGACATCCCGACGCGTCAGGCGCTCACGCCTTTTGGGCGATAAGCTCGGCGATCTTGTCCGGCGGTTCATCGCCGAGGGCCATCCGCTTGGCGCCTATAACGACGTCCGCGATGGCCTCATGGCGGGCCTTAAAGCGGTTGTCACGGCGAACTAGGTCGGCGATCACGCGCCTCTCGAGGCGCTCGCGCCCGGCGTCGTCGAGTTCGGCAGCAGAATCGAGATAGTCGGCCGGCACCGTTTGATTCTTGATACGAACGTGGAGCGCGCCGGTAAGACGGCGGGCTTCGTCACGGACCTTTTGGAGTTCGAGCAGCGAGTTTAGGAATCCGAGCTGCCCGCGCAGCGTGATCTCGATTATCGGCTGCGGGCTGTTCGTTTCGGCCGGAGGGACTTCGCGTCCGACGAGGGCAAACAGATCAGCCACAAGCACTTTCGGATCGTCATAGCGGCTGACGTCAAAGCTGAGCTGGCGAAAGGGCCGGTAATGGTATTCGTCGACGTGCGTGGCGGTCACGGCATTATCGTCGGACACCTCGACGAGAAACGCACCGCGTGTCTCGCGATACTCGCTGATGTTGGTGACCTCGATGGAGCCGGGGTTAAAGGCCCAGTTATCGATCTCGTAATGCTTGTGAGTGTGGCCCAAAGCGACATATTCGACTGCCGACTTGAGCTGCCTCAGTGCGTCTATCGAGAGGGCCGGTATGGGATGCACCTGATGTCCTTCGACATCGGTGTGAAGCATCAGGATGTGGAATGCGCCGTCACGGCGGTTGGCCTTGATAGCCTCTGTGAGCATTGGAATGGCGACATTCCCCGAGGCTCCGTACCAGTCGGACCCGAAGATGCGGGCCCGGCCGATATCTACGAAGCCGCCCTTTTTCGCCGCGTTGTTCCAGGGCTCATAGGTGGTCGAGTCGCCCACTTGCGTCGGCTCAAGTAGGGTCACGAGGCCCCATTTGGATAGGGATCGCAGCCAGCTGAATTCGCTGTCGGTGTGCTTCTGGTCGTGGTTCCCCTCGATGGCGATAACGGGAATGCCCGCCTCGCGCATCATTGTGAGGCCGTCGACGGCGTGGTTCATCGTCTCCGGCGGGACCGAACGTTTATGAAAGAAGTCGCCGCAGATGAGCACGAAATCGACGTTCTCATCAATGGCGTATCGCTTTAGAACATCGATCCAGGCATCGAAAAAGTCGCCCGGGCTTTCGGGCAGTTGGTAGCGAGTGCAACCCAAATGAACGTCGGCGATGTGGAGGAATTTCATGGTTCGAGCACGGGAGCACGCTCTCGGCCGATCGATTCTAGATGTTTGACAATTTTTTGAATAAGCCAATCCGGCGTTGACGCGCCGGCGGTGACGCCGACACGTTCGGTACCGATGAGGTCGACCGCGTTGATCTCATCCTCGGTCTCGATGAGAAAGCTCTTCGGGCACTGCTCTTTGCAGACCGCAAGCAGCTTTATGCTGTTAGAAGAATGGCGTCCGCCGATAATGTAGAAGGCGTCGACCATTCCGGCGAGAGCCTGTGCTGCTTCCTGACGGTCCCGGGTCGCGGAGCAGATCGTATTAACTACCTCTACGCCATCGTCGGTCTTCGCCTTTACGGCCTCGGCAGTGTCGAAAAAGGTCTTGGATTTGATCGTGGTCTGAGAAACGACGAGCGGCTTTCTCAGCCGCGGCAGCAATGCGACCTCGGTCTCGTCACGGATAACGAAAGCATGGTCGGGAGCATACCCCTTGACGCCTATCATCTCAGGATGATCAGGATCGCCGACCACCACGACATGGCGGTCCTTAGCGGCCGCTCGAGCAGCTAAGCGTTGTACGCGCGTGACGAAGGGGCACGTCGCGTCGACTACCTTGGACGCCTTTTCCTCAAGCTCCTGCTGCACCGCCGGCGTAACACCGTGGGCACGGATCACGGCGGTTTCCCCGCGTTGGATCTGGACAGGTTCGTTGATGGCGGTCACGCCGTCGTGGGCTAGCCGCTGCATTTCCTGCTTGTTGTGAATGAGCGGCCCGAGGCTGCGGACGGTCTCCCCGGCCGCGACGGCCTCCTCGACCATCTCGACTGCGCGTTCGACGCCAAAACAGAACCCGTATTCATCTGCCAAAAGAACTTGCATTTTAAAGTCGCCTTAACTAAATTCTCTGTTTGCACACCCTTAGCAACAACTGGATTTTACCAGATGGATAAAGGAAACGAAACCGCTTTGCGGAACTGCCGCTTCCTCGGCGAGGACCATTTCCAACAGCTTTACGAGGCGTTTATTGAGGCCTTCTCGGATTACGTTTTCCCGTTTGCTCTCACTGAAACGCAGTTCCGCAACCATATCGATCTTAATGCCGTAGACCTCGCCAGAACGGCGGGATACTTCGATTCCGACAAGCTCGTGGGCTTCTCATTGAACGGTTTCGGCGACTGGGAAGGCCGGCCTACGGTCTATGACGCGGGCACCGGGGTTATCCCCACGATGCGGCGTCGGGGCATCAGCGAGGCGATGTTCGAGATGATGCTGCCGCGATTCAGAGAACGCGGCATCAGCCAGTGTTTGCTTGAGGTTATCACCGCAAATGCTGGGGCGATCAGGCTGTATGAGAAGCTCGGATTTACGCCCACGCGCGAGCTTGTCCTGCTGCAATGCGACGGTAAGATAAAGCCCGCCGTTACTGGGCCAAACGTCGAGATCCGCGACATCGAAGAGCTCGACTGGCCGCTGTTTAAGTCGTTCTGGGATGGCCACCCGTCGTGGCAGAATTCTGCCGAGGCAGTCGACCGCAGCATGCATCTCAAACGCGTCCTCGGGGCCTTTAAAAACGGACATTGCGTGGGCTATATCGTCTTCTCATCGAGGTTCGGACGCGTGGCTCAGATGGCCGTCGGCAAGGCCCATCGCAACCGCGGCATCGGCACGGCGCTGCTACAGGGGCTGCAAGAAGAGACCGAATCCGGCTACTCGCTTCAGGTCATAAATATCGACCGCTCCCTGACCGAAGCCGTCGCCTTTTTCCGCCGACGAGGCTTCTACGAGCGCCTTGCGCAATTCGAGATGCTCAAACCTCTCTGAGACCCAAAACGGGCGCGTACGAACGTGTTTTTTCCACAAAACGCGCGGATTTCGCCCAAAACCCCGTTTTGTTGAGGAAATATGCCCGATTGGTCGCATATAAACCCCGCGTTGCGCACATATAAACGCCCGGTTGGTCGAATATAAACCCTAGATTGGTCGAA
>CAZWSK010000011.1:25182-27501 GCA_964636445.1 uncultured Chloracidobacterium sp. | reverse complement strand
GACGCACCGGGCGTCGGTCGCATGGCAATGGTTGCCGATCCGTCAGGCGCGGATTTTGCGATCATTCAGTTCACTCAACCGATGTAAGAATCGGCCCACGAAAAACACGAAAGGCACGAAAAGGGATTTCCCTTATTCGTGCCTTTCGTGTTTTTTCGTGGGCTATTTCTTCTTTCCGTCGGTATCGAAAATCTCGACCGACCCCGCGTAACTCTCAGCCTGCGGCCTCACCTCACCGGCATCGCCGACGATCACGATCGCCATTTCGTCAGGCCGGACGTATTTTTGCGCGACGTCGAGAACGTCATCTGCGGCCACGGCGGCGACGTTGTCTCGATATGTTTGCAGATAGTCGTCCGGCAGGCCGTAGAGGTGCTGATTGACGATCAGATTGGTCAGCCCTTCCTGCGTCTCGGCGCGGATCGGAAAGACGCCGGTTAGGAAATTTTTCGCGTCCGCTAATTCCTCATCACCGACCTTCTCTGTTCGGATGCGTTCGAGCTCGTAAAAGAACTCCTTCAAGCTCTCGCCCGTCACTTCGTTCCGGACCTCCGCAGTCGCCTCGATGTCGCCGCTCAGCCGCTTCGTGTTAAGCCGCGTATACGCGCCGTACGTGTAGCCCTTCTCTTCTCGCAGGTTCATGAACACACGCGACGAGGCTCCGGCGCCGAGCACCTGATTCATCACGATGACTTTGAAATAATCAGCGTCAGTGCGTTTGATCGCGGTGTTGATAAGTACGATGTTCGACTGGGCCGAATCCGCACGGTCGACAATGGTGAGCGTACGTCGGTCGCGCGTCGGCGGCTCTTCGAACGTGTGTTCTTGAATCGTCCCCGGCTGCCAGCCGTGTAAGTGTTCGTTGAGCTCCGCGACGAATTCATCCGCATCGATATCGCCGACCGCGATAAACATCGCGTTGTTCGGTATGAGCGTCGCGCGGTGGAATTTCGTCAGGGCTTTCCTGTCGAGCTTCTCGATGTCCGAGGCCGAAGGCGAAATGACCGCGTACGGATGCTTTCCGTAAACAAGCCTCGCAGCCTGCTCGCCGGCCAGGAACGGCGGCTGAGAGCGTTGGTATTTTAGGTTCTCGACGGTGTTACGCCGGTACAGGTCAAGCTCTTCCTCAGGAAACGTCGGCCGCAGGATCACCTCAGCCATCAGGTCGAGCATCTCTGAGCCATACAGCGAAAGGGCCGACGCCGACAGGATCGTAAAATCATCCGACGCACTCGCGTGGAGTGAAGCTCCCAATCGCTCGACCTTGTCCGCGAGCTGCAGCGACGTGTAATTCTCCGTACCCTCCGTCATCTGATTAGCGACAGCGGACGTGAGCCCCGTCGAGCCCTTCGGATCGTGGATGTCGCCCGAAAAAAATGCCAGCCGATAGCTCACAAGCGGCAGTCGCTTGTTCTCGAACACGACGACACGCAAGCCATTGTCCAGAGTCGCGGTCGTCGGCTTTCCGATCTCAAACGACACAGGAGCCAACGGCTCGGGGGCAGTTTTCCTGAAGTCCAGGTTCATAAATAATTAGCCTTGGCCGGCGGGAATAACATCAAGGAGTGCTCGATTGTCGGTATTTAGATAAACGCCAACAGCATGCCGGATCTGTTCGGCGGTGACGGCGAGCAGCTCGTCCAAGTCGGTGTTGATCAGCTTCGGGTCTCCGTCATATAACGCGTACTCCGCGATCGCTTGCGCCCGCGACATCGACGATTGACGCATCCGCACCGAATCGTTGATCAACTGGTTCTCGATCTTTTCCATCTCCTCGGCGGTGGGGCCGTGCGCAGCGAGATCGTGGATCTCCTGCATGATCGTCTCGCGTATCTGGCTGAGGTCCTTGTCGGGTTTTGGTATCGCACCGATGAAGATGCTCGACGGCCCGCGCCGCTCGTCTGTAAATCCAAACAGTTGAATGACCGACTCCTCACCTTTTACCAGCTTCTGATACAAACGCGAACTGTCGCCGTCGTACAGCACTTTTCCGGCGAGGTAAAGCGCATTAAAATCCGCCGAGCGCCGGGGCGGTATCTTCCAGCCGATCAGAAACGCCGGGAACGGCGCGAGCGGGTCGTGCCACTCGCGATAATTCGCCGCAACCTCGGTCGGCTCGGTCACGTCGAGCTCAGGCGGCAGAGCCTGTGACGGAATATCGCCAAAGTACTTCTCGATCAGGCGCTTCGCCTCGTCCGTATCAAACGCGCCCGACAGCACGATCACAGCGTTGTTCGGCGCGTAATAGATCCTGAAGAATTCCTGCACGTCCTCGACCGAGGCCGCATCCAGATGCTCCATCGAGCCGATCGTCGAGTG
>CAZWSK010000011.1:0-25082 GCA_964636445.1 uncultured Chloracidobacterium sp. | reverse complement strand
ATGTGCTGAAAATGCCCGGCCTTCGGCACGTTCTCCGAGCCCTGGAACATCATGTGCTCAAACAAATGCGCAAAACCCGTCCTGTCCTCACGCTCGTTCCGCGAGCCCACGTTGTAATACACCGCCACCGACACCACCGGCACCGCGTGGTCGGGATTTAACACCACCCGCAACCCGTTCCCAAGCGCATATTCCTCGATCTCAAGCGGCGGCAATTTGAAGCTTTCCGACATATTTTCCCTGAATTTATGAGAACACTTCGCCCGCTAAAAATCAAAAATGAAGCATTTTGGCGGTATCGTCCGGTTCCGATGTTATAATCATCGCGAGTGAGGTTGTGATGGACACATACCAAATCGAAATTCTCGACCCGAAGGCAAAACGGCTTCTCGAAGACCTGGCGAGCATGAATCTGATCACCGTTCAGCCGTTAGAACCTAGAAAGGCATTCAAGCGCCTCGTGGAAAAACTTCGTTCTACAAACGGTGACACCCCGAGCCTGGACGAGATCACCGCCGAGGTCGAGGCCGTACGCACCGAACGACACGCCCGTCAAATAGATGATCAGGGTAATCCTCGACACGAATCTCTGGATTAGTTATTTGATCTCAAAACGGCTGAGCAGGCTCGACGAACTGTTTGACCGTGAGGACGTGCGTTTACTTTTATCCGAGGAACTGCTTGCCGAATTTATCGAAGTAGCCAAGCGGCCCAAATTCAGGCCCTACTTCCCGACAGAAGCAATAGACGAATTACTTGGCTTGCTCGACGAGATCGCCGAACTTATCGTCGTCACCTCGACCGTCACCGCCTGCCGCGATCCGAAAGACAATTTCCTCCTGGCTCTCGTAAAAGACGGCGACGCACATTATCTGATCACCGGCGATGACGACCTATTGTCTCTTGGGACATTCGATGGAACCGAGATTCTACGGTATTCGGAATTTGAAATCCGTGTCTTGAACGAACGGTGAGGTAAAGATGAAGCTCAAAGTTGACTGCGAAAGCGACGCTCTCTATCTAAGATTGGACGAATCGGCAATTGTCGAATCGGAAGAGGTCCAGCCCGGCATCATTCTCGATTACGACAAAGACGAACGTGTCGTGGGCGTCGAGATACTCTCACTCAGCAAACGGGTCCTTCCCCAGATGATCGAGCACTTCCAATACGAAGCCGCCTAGTCTCGCTTCTCACGTAGGCACATTCAGTGAATTTTGGGGTGGTTTTCGACAGATCTTTCAAGGATC
This sequence comes from uncultured Chloracidobacterium sp., assembly GCA_964636445.1. Classification (GTDB taxonomy): domain Bacteria; phylum Acidobacteriota; class Blastocatellia; order Pyrinomonadales; family Pyrinomonadaceae; genus OLB17. Next base: position 23,834 of record CAZWSK010000011.1, on the reverse strand, counting down.
GGGATCGCAACACGAGCCCACGCCGCCATATCTACGGCATTTTCATCCTGTCCATACTTCTCCAGGAAGGATTTGCACAAGACGATGAGCTTTTTCTTGCTATCGACATCTTGTAAGGCGGCCAGTTTCCTGATCTTCGCCTCCGCGGCGTCCAGATCACGTATATATGTCTTCTTTTTCTCGATAGTTGCAGCATCGTCGGGCACGCCGTCGGGATTTCGGGGAGTGAGGTAGCTGTCGATCGTCCTTAGTAACTCGGCGTTTGCCCCTGCGTCTTTCAGTTCTTTTGTAAGTTTCTCGTCCAGCAGGAACCGCACACCACGTAAATGAATGGTCGCGATCAGTTTTGCGTTCATTTCGTCATTGCTTGCCTTTGAGTCCGCAGGAAAGCGGAAAGCCCGCAATATTTCTCCCGGATATACAGGTCTCTCGGGCTCGGTCGCGTTGAGCAACACTCGAAGGTCCTTCTGACGGGCCTCGGTAAGAGTGAAGCGCGTCGGTCCGATTTGCATTTCAACTTCCCTTGCCTGTGTCAAAGCTAGAAAGCCGGCGAAAGATAGCTTCGCATCACGTACAACACCAATCGTCGGGCCAAGTGAGTATGTTTCTTGGAATGCGGTAAGAATAAGCGTCCGACCCTGAAAATAGAGCCTGAGAGTTGCATCGTCAAGATATGTTCGGTCCTTCCCTGTCGTCATGATGGTGAGAGTAAGGGAATCTGCCTGAGCAACCTTGTTTCCGGGTGAGACATTACGCACGGATAAGAAGATGCCGTCCAGCGGCCGGCCGTAAACGGGAAAATGAATCTCACAGGTTGTTTCATTACGGCGTTCATTGTAGGAAATGCGGACTGGACCTACCCAACGCCCCTTTTCGGTTTCGATCTGACGAGCTTGCGAAGGTTCCTGTGCGGGGACCGCAAAGGTCAGGGCGAGTAGTAATAATGGAAGTAAATTCGATAGACGAACTCTCACAGCGTGATAATACCGCAATTCCCTGCAAGACGAAGCAACTTGCCGCGTTCCCTAATTGTCAAACAGGCGTAGAGTTACTCCGCGCGTATTAAAGAATTAGGGAGAGATCTATGAAATTACGCAGTATTTTTGCACTGGCGGTTGCGGTTGTCGCGCCGCTTTTTGTTGTTCAGAACGCTAACGCGCAGGGCGTGATCGTGCCGATCGTGTGCGACTTCAGGCCGTGCCGGCCCAGGCCCGTCCCGGTGGTTTTGCCGAACGCTTTGCCGGTCAAATCTATCGAGTTGACCACAAAGATCGAGGGACAGGTAGCGACTACCCATGTCGAGCAGGTGTTTCGCAACGACACGCAGTACACGCTAGAGGGCACGTACTTTTTTCCGATCCCCGAGACGGCGTCGGTCGTTGAGTTCGCGATCTGGGAGAACGGCAAAAAGCTCGTCGGCGAGGTACGCTCGCGTGAGGAGGCCCGCCGCATCTACGACGAGATCGTCCGCCGCCAACGCGATCCCGGCCTGCTCGAATACGCCGGCAAGGATCTCTTCCAGGCGTCGATCTTCCCGATCCCGCCAAACTCCGACAAAAAGCTCGAACTAACTTACACCGAGATCCTAAAAGCCGAATCCGGCACCGTCGCCTACCGCTATCCGCTCGGTACGGGCCGGAACCTGTGGACGCGACAGCCCGCCGAGGTCGTAAGGCGCAATATGCCGCAGCAGCAGTTTGGCACCATCTCGGGCAAGATCGAGATCGTCGGCAAGGAAGCTCTGCGAAACATCTATTCGCCCACGCACTCCATCGAGACAAAGATGAAGGGCGAACGCGAGGCAAGCATCTCATTTGAGACAAGGTCGAATGACAGCGATTTTCAACTCTTTTACGGCCTGTCGAATAACGACTTCGGCATGTCGCTGATCACGCACCGCGAACCGGGCAAGGACGGCTACTTCCTGCTGCAGCTCTCGCCAAAGGACAACATCTCGGAACGCGAGCTGGTGAATAAGGACATCGTGTTCGTGCTCGACACTTCCGGCTCGATGGCCGAGGAAGGCAAGATGGAAAAGGCCCGGAAAGCGTTGCTGTTCGGCATAAGAACGCTGCGGGACGGCGATAGATTCAATGTAATTAACTTTGCCGGCGAAGAACACCTGATGGAACGCGGCCTGATCGCCGCGAATGCCGCAGGAAAGAAACGCGGGGAGGAGTTTGTCGAAAAGCTCAAACCTACGGGCGGCACGAACATCAACGACGCCCTGCTCGAGTCGATCAAACAATTCGAACGCGGCAGCCGGCCAAAGATGCTCGTTTTCATGACCGACGGGCTGCCGACCGTGGGCGAAACGAACGCTGACAAGATAATCGCGAACCTGAACAACGCCAAGAAGGTCGACCTTCGCATCTTCCCCTTCGGCTTCGGCTACGACGTCAACACGACGCTGCTCGACAAACTCGGCTCTGAGAACGGCGGCATATCGGATTATGTTCAGCCCAAGGAGGACCTCGAACAGAAAATGTCGAATTTCTTCGCCAAGGTCAGCTCGCCTGTATTGAGCGACCTCGAACTCGATTTCGGCCCGGTGCTGACCGAGTACACATATCCGCGAAAGCTTACGGACATCTTCCGCGGGATGCAGCTAACGGTTATCGGGCGTTATAAGAACACCAACGACTTGAACAACATTATGCTGCGGCTCACCGGCAAGGCCGGCACGGAATCGCGCTCCTTCGCGTACGACGGGCTCGATTTCCCTGTCCGCGAGGACAAGAACGACTTTCTGCCGCGTCTCTGGGCAAGCCGCCGCGTCGGCTGGCTCCTCGAACAGATCCGTGCCAACGGCGAGACCAAAGAAACTCGCGACGAGGTAATCGATCTCGGCACGCGATACGGCCTGGTGACGCCGTATACCTCGTATCTTGCTACCGACGGCACCATGGCGAATATCCGCCGCGATGCTTCGGATGAGCAGCGTTCTGCACTTCCCACAGCCAAAGCAATGCGTGAGGCGAGCGGCGCGGGGGCAGTCCAGCAAAGCGGCCGCCAAAACTCGATGCAGATGAACACTCAGATCGTCGCGACCGACAAGGACGTGACCGACCAGATCATCGTCCGCAATTCGCAGCAAAACCAGTTCGTCGCGAACCGCAACTTCATCAACCAGAGCGGCGTCTGGGTCGACTCTGACTATACCGAGGGCTCGAAGCTGCCTGAGGTGAGGATCAAATTCGCGTCGGATGAATACTTCAGACTTGTCAACGCTCAGCCGGGACTCGCTCCATACCTGTCGCTAGGTGAGCAGGTCGTGTTCCTCTGGGAGGGCAAGGTCTATCGGATAACGAACTAACCTCGCTACTCGACACAGCGTTTGCGGCCGTCTCGATGCAGCGGCCGCGAACGCTCGTCAGGGGATCGCGTTGACGTGGTATCCTATCCACACAAGTACACAATCAATGCGAGGTAGGTTTTGAAGAAAGCATTTCTTTTATTCGTCGCAGTGCTGATCTGCAGCGTTGCAGCAGCCGGTCAAAACAGTTGGGTCTCGAAGTCCAAAGATATCCGCGGCGACCTCATCACCGTGTTCTTCACCTCGTCTGACCGAGGTTGGGCCGCCGGGGACGACGGTTATCTGGCTAAAACGACTGACGGCGGCGATTCCTGGACGCGCGTTCCGCTCAATACAGCCGAAAACATCAATGAGATATTCTTCCGAAATGAAGAAAACGGTTATCTGGTCGCGGGCCGAAAGTTCTTTGTCACTCGTGACGGCGGCCGCACGTGGCAGGACGTCAGGATATATCGCACGGGCGAATTCGGCGGAGGCCGGCCGGAGTTTCTCAGTATCCGCTTTTCCGATAAGAAACGCGGCTATGTCGTTGGCTCGATCCTGCGTAAAAGCGGCAATGACGAGGTCGTGGTCGATTCCCTGCTCATGAGGACTGAGGATGGCGGCGACACTTGGCGAAGGATCGTTGTGCCGACCAAAACTGAACTATTTCATATGGACTTTAACGGCAATTCAAATGGCTGGATAGTCGGTGACAACGGGGTGATCCTGGCGACAACCAATAGCGGATCGACGTGGACCCGACAAGCTTCGGGTACAAATATGCCGCTTTACAATGTCGACTTTCGCGACGATGACGAGGGCTATGTGGTTGGTAAATCAGGCACTATTTTGAGGACGTCAAACGGCGGAAAGGCGTGGGAGAAAGTGGACACAAACTTCCGCGAGACGCTTATGCGGGTAGATTTCGCTGATGACAAGAATGGCTGGATCGTCGGGTATTCGGGCAGCATTCTTCGGTCGAACGACAAGGGCCGCACGTGGGTCCGGCAGGAAAGCAGCACTCGCTCCAATCTCTATGGGTTGTACATGGACAAAAAGTTCGGGTGGGCCGTCGGGGCAAGAGGTACAGTTCTCTACTTCAAACGTTGATCTACTATCGCCTACCTCTGCGAGCCTGATCGGCCCGCGCGGCTAGCTGCGCAGCCTTCGGAAGCGCCGCGACGGCTGCGGCGACCTGCGGATCGTCCTCGATCAGTATTTGGCCGGCGGAAGTGATACCATATGCCGCGGCAACGAGATTGTACCGCAGTCTCGTCTTAATGAAACCGTCCCGATCGCTGTCGATTCTCGCCGCTCCGTTCATCTGTCGCGCGTAGGCCGAAAAACGGGCCGTCATACCCTCATCCACCGCGAGATCGCCGGCAAGCACACGCCCCGCGACCTTTGCCGACGGTTCGACCGACATTCCGGGAATGCGGCCATTCATCAGCTCGCGTGTAAAAAAGAAGATCGGATCCAGTAGGTCGGCTTCGCCGGAGGTCAATCGCGGCTGCCGCACGGCCTCATCGGGTTGAATGCCGTCGCCCCCAAAGACGCGGCGGTCGGTGACCGTCCGGGCCTCGTAGAAGGCACCTGCGGCACCAGCCTGATTGCGATGATTGTAATAGTCGTATCTATCGGTGGCGAGATAGTCCCTCTGAATAGACCGGCCGGACGGAGTAAAATATCTCGCCGTCGTCAGCGTAAGGCCTGTGCGTCCGGGCAAGTCGAGAACGCTCTGCACGAGCCCTTTCCCGAATGTCTTCTCGCCCACGATCAGAGCACGGTCGGCGTCCTGAAACGCCCCGGCGACTATCTCAGACGCCGACGCTGTCTCCCCGTTGACGAGTACAACGAGAGGCATGGATTCAGGGTTCGGGTTTGAGGAACGCCAATCCCGGTTGTCGATGCGGGAGCGGCCGCGCTGCGTGAGAACCGTCGTTCCTGCCGGAAGGAAGCGCGAAGCTACCTTTACGGCCTGGTCGACGATACCGCCGCCATTGCCGCGGAGGTCGAGTATGAGAGACGTTATTCCTTGCCTCTTCAGGCGGTTCAATGCGGTGTCGAACTCATCCGCAGTTGTGTAATTAAAGCCCTCTGAAAGGTCGATATATCCGATGCCGGGACGCAGGACGTATGAGTCCGGGATCGACGGTTGATCGACACGGCCCCGCTTGACCTCGAGCGTTGCCTGCTTGAGATCGGCCGCGCGTTCAATAGTGATCTTAAAACTGCTGCCCGCCGGCCCTCGGATCTTATCGCGAACGAGATCGGACGTTCGTCCCGTCATTCGTTCCCCGTTCACCGCTACGATCCGGTCGCCGTAACGCAGCTGCAGTCGTGCGGCCGGCGACCCCGGAAACGTCGAAAGGATATACGTTTCGACCACGCCTCTGCGCTCAAAATTCGCGATGGTCGCGCCGATGCCGGTGTAGCCGCTTCTCTGCTCGTCCATCAGTTCCTTCCACTCGGCGGCGTCGTAGAAATTCGAGTGTGGATCGAGCACGTCCAGCATCCCAGAGACGGCATTTTTTGTGAGAGCTTCGGTGCTGAATTTGCGTCCGTCGATATGGTTTAGCTGCACCAGTCGCTCAAGTTCTATTATCTCGGCCGCGAGAGGAGATGGTCGCGACGGTTGCTCGCCGCCGCCGGACGCCGAAAAGGTGCTGCCTGCCTTCAAAATAAAATCGGCAGCCGGGTCGAAAGACGGCTTGGTCTGTGCCGCGAGCGTCGCCGCGAGCGATAACTGAAATATTGCGCAAATGAACGTCCTGATCATCGGCCTCAACGTCACGAAAACAGCTATCCCGCGCCGGCCTAGGCCTATGCGGAAAAAAACGATCGGCGACGTCTGACGGCACTCAGCCCGTCGCCGATCAACAGTATTGTTTGACTAAGTTATATACCCAAAAGACGCTGTATTCCAGCATTTCGCGGTCAGTTCTGCGGGCTTTCTTCACTCAGGAAAGATTCTTCAATATCCTTTTCTAGTTTGAGGCGCAGGCGATCGACCATTTGGTCCGCTCTTACCAAGCTCGCCGAAAGGTTCGCTCGTGTTGCCTGGATCTCGGTCAGCAGCGACTGAAGGTTGGTTTTTTCCGCGGCGAGCGCACGGCGGCGATTTTCGCGCACCTCCTCCGGCCGGAGGGAGCCCGCTAGTTGGAGCGTACGTTCTATCACCTCCGGACGGCTATCGTACTCGATCTGCTGGAGTCGGGTGCTGACCGTGCTCTCTTTCTCGATCATTTCGAACAGCTGTTTGCGGAGCGCCTCCGCACGCTGCTCCGCACGGGTGAGGATGTCAAGATTGAGTAGCATCCTCTTTTGTTTTTCATCGTAGGGATCTTTCTGGCCGCCTTCGAGCTTTCTGATCCGCTCGGTCAATTCGCGCACGTTCGGGTCCGTTTGCCCGCGCTCGGCGACCTCAGGTTCAGGCGTTGCCGTCTCGACCGGGACCTGGACCAGGTCCCCGGCACGAGTGATGATCTCGGCGCCCGTGATAAGCGGCGGCGTCGCCAGTGGTTTAGGCTTGGGGGTCGGCTTCGCATTCTGCCCGAACGCCGCGGGCGCTGTGAGGGCGACGGTTGACGCGATCAAGATAACGAGCTTAAGTCGTAACATATTGGTACCTGCCGTGTGCGAACAAAGCAATTGCGCATATACTACCTTTGTTCGGATGAAGCCGCGACATCGATGTTTGCACGTCTTTCGAACGCTGAAAGTTCCTCTTTCCTAATTTATGCCTCTTCGAGTCGATAAGCTCTCAAAACGTTACGGTAATAAATGGGCTCTCCGCGATGTCTCGTTCGAGGTCGATGACGGCAGTGTGATCGGACTTTTCGGTCCCAGTGGCTCGGGTAAATCGAGCCTACTCAAGTGCATAGCCGGCTCGGTGAAGCCTGCCTCCGGTTCGATCGAACTCGACGGCCGCGACATCACGGCCGTTAAACGTAAGGAACGCGGCGTCGTTCTCCATTCCGGTACTGAGAGAAACGGCCTTAGAACTTTGTTCGCTGCCTACCTCGCCCACGGCTCCGCGGGCGAAGAAGCTCTTGCACGTTTTGAGGCCTCTGCTGAGGCCAATGAGCGTGTCTGGCTCCTCGACGCTCCGTTTAGCGAAATGGATGCCGCACAGCGAAGCGAGTGTTTCGACATGATCCGGCGTTCAGCGAAGGCGCGGGGTCGTATCGTTATTTTCGCTTCCAGTTCGTTTAGCCAGATAGTCGAACTTTCGGACGAGGTCGCGGTGGTCGACCGCGGCGAGATCATTCAAACCGGAACCCCGCAAGACATCTATGACGGTCCGCTCACGGAGAAGGTCGCGCGGGCAACCGGCGATATTAATCTCATCAAAGCTCGGCGTCTGACATCCTCGGATGCTGACCTGCCGGAATTTTTCACATTGGACGGCGGCCATCGGATCTTTGCTCAGCGTACGGAGAAGGCTCGCCTTGGGGCGATACATCAGGACGCGACGCTCGCCATCCGGCCCGAGCAGGTCACGTTGTCCCTCGGATCGTCGTTTCCGGAAGACAATCTCCTTAGGGCGGTCGTCACCGATATAAAATTCCGGGGCCCGACGTCGGTAATAGAATTCGACGCCGGAGGCCTCCGCCTCATGACACGTGCATTTCGCGTCGTCGGCCTCAAAAAGGACGATGAATGCATGCTCGGGCTGCCGCCCCACCGGATTTCGATCCTCACAGACTAAAAAGGCCGGCTGAGTCCAGCCGGCCCGGATCCCTTACGGAATATAACGTCTTGGCACGGGAAGGTCGAAACTCGTGCCGAACGCCGCTGCCGCGAATCCGCCGGTAGACTGGAGCATAAACCAGGTGCCCTGAGCCTGCCGGAAAACGGCGATGTCGTCACTACCGTCACCGTCGTAATCACCCGGCACCGGGTAGTCGGCTGCGGATCCGAACTGCGTAGCGGCAACTGCGGAGGTCGAACTACGCAACACGTACCAGATGCCTGAACTCGGCCTGAACACCGCGAGGTCATCCCGGCCGTCGCCGTCATAGTCAGCCGGGACGGGTCCATCCCCGTTGATTCCGAAAGGCAGTGCATAGAAGTTCTGGGACGGGATCCCCGACGGCTTGGCAATGTACCAGGTTCCCGACCGGAATACCGCAAAGTTAGCTCTTCCGTCGCCTTCGTAGTCCATCAGCATCGGCAGGTCGTTTGCTGCTCCGAATTGGTCTGATGACTGACGCCCATTCGACGTTAAGACATACCAGGTGCTGTTGGACGGCCTATACAGAACGAAATCCGTCTTTAGGTCGCCGTCGGTATCGCCCGACAGAGCGACGTCGCCCGGCGATCCCCATGAGATCGAAGCAAAGCTGTTATCGGAGCTTTTCAGGATGAAATAGTCCGGCGCGTTTGCCACCGAAACGGGGCGGAAGACCGCGAGGTCCGTTTTGCCGTCGCCGTCAAAATCGCCGGGCACGATCTCATCGCCATTCTGGCCCCACTGCGCCGCGGCAAAGCCCGCGGTCGAGCGGTTCATATACCACGTTCCCTCCGGACCGCGGAAAACAGACAGGTCGGTCTTTCCGTCCCCGTCGAAGTCCGCGCGTGAGCGTGGCGTTTCCGCATTGCAATCCGGAAAGCGGAAGGAGGCGATCCGGGTGCTGTAGGTCGAGCTCGATGTGGCGACGTAATATTCCTGCGTATACCAGAATGTACAGTCATCTGTCGGGTCGATATTCATGGACGAGTAGTCGCCCCAACGGCTCGACGTGGTGGTCTGCACGCCCGCGCCATTCACGATCACTCCTTCGCCCTGGGGCATAGTACCGAGCGGATCGCTTGCGAGACGTCCCGTAAATCTGATACCGGGGAATACGTCGGTCGCACTCGACACGCTGTATCCGAGGGCGATGTTGCCGTTCTTATCCTGGGCGATGCTGCCCATCCAGCGATGAACACCGTCGGTCGCCCCGGGCCCGTAGGTACCCTCCTGGAATAATGTCGGAGTGCCGCCCGGCAGCCTGATCTCCCACCACCGCATGCCCGCGACGCCGGCGCTGGCCTCGACCGATTGGGTCGTGACGAGCGACTCATGGGTGCCAAAATTTCTGTAAGCCAGCCTGAACGTCGGCCTCTGCCGGTAGGAGAGAATGTCGAGCTTAGCCGTCGTCCCGGGCTGCGCGATGCATGACCGCGAATTGGGCGTACACGGGAATATCGAGTCAAACTCTGCGATCGGGATCACGGTCGGACCCGTGAACGTCGAATTAGCGGTATTGGCCCAGTCAACGTGGAACTTGTATACCGTCAACGCATCCGCCGGCTGACCAACCCCGTTGTCACGTGTCCCCACCACATAATTCGGTGCTCCCGCGGGCGGAAGCGTGTCGCCATCAGCATCTGCCGTCAGCAGGCCGTTCGGTCCGGCGCTCGATTCAGCCACAGTGAATCGAACGAAGCGGGCGTCAGGGTCACCCACTAGCATTTTTTCGCGTTCCAGCGCGTAAAAGCCCAGAACTCCGCCGCCGCTTTCGCGAGTGTTGATGTAATAGCCGTCCGACCAGACCGAGTACTTCGGGTAGTCCGGAAATGTCGGTGCCGGTATCGCGTATCGATAGTACGACCCCAGCGGATCTGAAGTAACAGATAGCGCTACGCAGTTCAGGACGGGGCTGCCGGACGTCGTAAATTGGGTAAGAAGCCACCGGTCGGCAAATTGGTCGTAAACGACGACCGGGTCACCGGCGTTCTGCGTTTGACACGCCCCGCCGAATCCCGCCCACAGCGTATTGTTATTTACCGGCCCAAAGAGCGACTGTCCCGTGCGGCTAAAGATCTGGAATCGGCTGTTCACCATCTGAATGTAATGGTTCGGGCCGATGTCGCCGTTTGGATCGGGCGGCTGCGAGGTGCCGGTCATTCCAGGAAAGTTCGCATCGATCGCCGGCGGAGCTTCCGTTCCGCCGAATACGCCCGTGCCCGTTGTTGATTGGAGCACCGGATCGGGGTCATGGCGCATATCGCCGACCGGACCGGCCGGGCCTTTATCGTCGGCGGCTTTTTCTGACGGGCCAGTAAGCGGCTTCATCGTTCGCAAAGGCGGCGAAATATCGAATTTAACGGCACGGCCCATCTGAGGCACGCCAAGACTCTCCTGCGAGTAGCCAGACACGCCCATTAACACCATGACAGCACCCGCGGCGGCCGCACTAGTCAACAGCCGACACGCACCCATAACACGGGAATTGCGGAACATAACAGTTCTCCTTAGTTTTTAAATACTCGGTTTGGACCTTATTAGGAACAAGTTCCATCAATCTATCAACTTTTACTTTTCCAGGCAAAGTCTTATGGAATGTAACGCTTAGGCACCGGCAGATCTGAACCCAGGCCAAATGCTAAGCCGGCGAAACCCTGGGACGAGCGGAGAAGGTACCAGGTCCCGTTTCGAAACACAGCCTGATCGTCACGTCCGTCCCCGTCGTAGTCACCCGGAACGGGCACGTCCCCGTTGGCGCCGAACTGAACCGCTCCGACCGACTGATCGGAGCTCCGCCGCACGTACCAAATACCCGACGAAGGCCTGAATACCGCCAGATCGTCGCTGCCGTCACCGTCGTAGTCGGCAGGCACCGGAATATCGCCCCCAAGCCCGAACGGGACGGCATAGAAGTTCTGCGACGGAACGCCCGTCGGTTTAGCGACAAACCACGTATTCGCCGACGGACGGAAAACGCCGATATTCGTCAGTCCGTCTCCTTCGAAGTCCATTACCAACGGCAGGTCGCCCGAAGCACCGAAACTATCGCTTCGCACGCTGCCGCCCGAGTTGCGTATGTACCAGGTGGTGTTCGACGGCCGGTAGATGGCAATGTCGCTCCTCGCATCGCCGTCAAAATCACCGGTCATGGGCATGTCGCCAGTCGTGCCCCAAGGCACGGCCTGGAAACTGTTATCAAGGCTGCGCAGCACGAAAAAATCAGGATTTGCCGGGTTGGCATCCGCACGAAAAACCGCCAGGTCGGTCCGTCCGTCCCCATCATAATCGCCCGGCACCGGCACATCGCTCGCGATACCGAACTGCTGGCCCACGAAGCCATCGATCGAACGCTGAAGGAACCACAGGCCGCCCGAGGGACGATAGACCGATACATCCGTTCGGCCGTCACCGTCGAAATCGGCTCGGGCGGCAGGACGGCTGGCGAAGTTGTACGCGACGAGAGCGAAGTGTTGGTCCGTCGCATCGGCATTGCCGAGAATACCGTCGCCGTTCAGCGCCGTCGCGTTGATAGTTATGGAAAAATGGGTTCCCGCAGCAATGCCGGCCGGCAAGCGGACCATCTCGACATTATTTAGCACGTCTGAGGCACCGCCCGTCGTAGAATTGCCGTTAGAGAAAACGTTGCCCCGATAGGTGCTGCTGCCGATGGTAACGGTCAGGTCGAGGTTGTTGACCAGGGCGGGATTTGCGTTCGGCGCCGCCGGCGGGTCGGTCCACACAAGTGCGACCTTGATCGGCTTTGAGGGATCACTTACCGCTCCGGTATATGTCACGGCCTGACCGGGCGAGAGCAGTTGAGCGGTTTCGTTCACGAACTTCATCGGAACGCCGGTCCGCAGCATGTATTTCATATTGATGCGGCCCCATCCCTCGTTCCCGTTCGGCAGTGAGCCGGACGTATTCACGCCGGTCATCTCCTGTCCGGTGTTGAGGATAGCCGCCTTTATCAACGCCGGGCTTGGGTTCACGCCGTTATTTTCCTTCCAGGCCTGCGTGAATAGCGCAGCCGCGCCCGCAACCTGAGGTGCCGCGTGAGACGTGCCGCTGCTGACGAGAATATTGTTTCCTGTTCCCGCGACAAACCCGAAGGTCGAGCTGCCAGTGCCGGCACCGCCGCCGGTGATGTAGCCGCCGGGAGCGACGATGTCGGGTTTCACACGATTGTCCGCCGCCGGGCCGCGACTAGACGTGCCAACGAGGTCATCCATGTTATCCGAGCTCGAACCACCGAGTTCGCTGCGAAGATTTTCGGAATTACCTACCGCTATTAGATTCTTCGCTACCTTCGGCCGTGTGAGGCCGCCGGATCCGGAATTCCCTGCAGAAAAAATCAGAGATACCGGATCGATCGAACCCGCCGCACTCGAATCGCGAGCAAAACCGTCGAACTGCGCCGCATACGAATCGTAGACGTTCGCATTGAGGCCATTTCCCCAACTATTGTTGCTAATCGACCCCTTGACCCCGTTAGCTCCACTCGTGATAACCGTGTCGTCGTAACAGTCAGCCTCCGTGCCCGTGTAACCCGGAAAGACCAGAAATGGGATATTGATGATACTCGCCTTGCGAGCGATGCCGACTCCGTAGTTGTAACCGGTCGGATCCATGGATGTATAAAAGGGCGTATCACCGGCTATGATGCTCGCATTTATGTGGCCGTGGCCGCCTGTCGCTCCCGCCGCTGCCCCGCGGAGAGGACCGTTCACAGTGTTGTTCGCCGTGATATAAAACCCGCCATTCCCCGGGATGCTGATGCCGTCGTCCGCTACAGCAACCGTAACGCCGGAACCGTCACGCCCGAATTGCGCCAACGAGCTCCAACCCGCGGGGCTGATCGACGTCGTACTCGTGTAATTGCCTGAGACGATCTGAGCGGCGCGTTCGTCTTCGGCCTGCGGACGTGACCAAGCGTCGATCGTGATCACATCAGAGATAGCGGCCGCCTGGATCACGCTGTCGAGCGGGATCTCGGCACGCACGACGCTAAAATAGTTGTTTGGCAGCTCTATCGTATGGACGTTCCGTGCTCCGAATGTGGCGACGAGACGGTCGGCGATGCCGTCGAGTGAGGCTCCCTTGAATACAGCGACATCAAAGACCGCTGCATCAGTTACAGTCATCTCTAGCGACGAAATTCCTGTCGAGGTCGAACGCCCCGATGCCGCCGCGCTCAATTGTTCGTTTAGAATGGGCGAGATCTTGTACTCGGGCCGAAATTCTCCTACCCAGCGTACATACCCTCGCGTCGCCGCAGCAGCTGCGGCCTGCGAGCTCGCCCGAACATAAAACGCGTTGTCGGGCACGTATTGGAGTACCTCGACACCCGAATCACGCAGGTCCTCGAGCAAACCGTCGTCGGTGGCGGTGTTCAACTGGATCACATAGATGCCGCGATCGCGCGCAGGCGGCACATCACCCGGCCTGATCGTCCCTGCAGCCCCGGCCGTTACCGGGTCGAGCTTCGCCGACGGAAAGCTGATCTCGGTCGAGATGCCTGCCGACGCCGCAGCTGCCCCTTGCGGACTAGAATATAGGAACGCCGCCACGGCCAGCGTAACCGCAACGACCGCCGCACACGGCACAATACGCGCGTAGTTAGAACTTTTCATTTTAAAGGCCACTATCAGTGAAAATACTAGAAAGGGTACTCACAAATTTATCACATTAAGGCCCACGTAGGCGAAAAAAAAGACCCGGAGCAACGGGTCCTTATCTTATGCTAAGCGCGTTGGCCGGTCCTGCACGGCCCGGCTATCTACGTCTACTGCGGGAGCGTGAGGATCACCTGCAGTCGCCGGTTCTTGGCGCGGTTTGCCACAGTGGTGTTAGGTGCAACGGGAGCACTTGCGCCGTAGCCCTTTGCGACAATGCGGCCTTCGTCGACACCGAACGAAGCGAATTTATCGGCCACCGCGTACGAACGCCGGTCAGTGACCGTCTGGATAAGCTCGGGGTCGCCGCTGTTATCGGTGTGCGATTCGACCGAGATGCGATAGTCAGGATTGTTGGCAAGGATCTCAGCGAGCGACGTGAGCTTGCCGTCCGTTTGCGGTTTGAAATTACTCGACCGCGTGCCCGCCCAAAAGGATTCCGGAAGCGTAAGCACTATACCGCGATCATTCTTAACGACCGTGCCAAACGCCTTTAGAGACGAGATCAGCCCGGGCTCAGCAGCTCGCAGGTTCGCGGCCTTTGCTTCCCTGTCGCGCTCCGCTTGCTGCGTTTGCTGCTCGGTCTCCATCGATGCGAGGCGGGTCTTGGCTGAGTCCAGCTCAACGCGCATCCGGCCGATCTCTTCCCGAAGCTGGCCATTTTCATCCCGGAGTTCACGAACCTGATTCGAGTAATTCATCGAGTCTCGCTCCGCAAGCTCTCGGTTACGGGTCTCACGCGCAAGCTCGGCTTTTAGATCGTCGATCTCGCTCTGAGCGGTCGTATATTTCTGCTCGGCCATGCGTATCTCTGCGTCAGCACGTGTCCGCTCATTCCGCTTCTCCCGAGCGATGCGGGCCTGCGCGGCCGTCGCCTCGGCTTTGACTGACGCTGCTATCGAGCGCCGCGCAGCAATGTCGACGGTGTCGGAATCACGACCGGCCTGCCAGGCGCTTTTTGCGTTTTGAAGTAAGTTTTCCGCATCGGCGAGTTCGTCGGGGGCATCCCGTTCGGCACCGGCAAACCGGGCGAGAGCGACACCTTGGATTGCCTGCAGGATCGCCGGAGGAGTTTTGGCGTAATCGGTCTCAGCGATCTCGGGCGTGCGCGGGTCGCGGAAATAATCGCTCGAGTTACCGAAATAGCTGATCGCCGGCATCGTATTGATGCGCTTCCCGTCGCGTGTCGTGGGATAAAGGTTCTCGAGCATTATTTGCTGGCTCGGCCTCGTGACCATGAAATGAGGTTCAGCAGTGATGATGATCGAGAAGGTCTGAAGCGGCGTTGTGACGTTGATCTTCGAATTGATGAAAAATATGCCGCTCCGCTTTATTTCACCGAGGTTGTCGGCCTGGCCTGTCGGTGAGATCGCCCATACGACATACGTCGCATAGCCCGGCCCGAGTTCGAACGGCCGCGGCATATTGTCGACCGAAAGCTCGATCCGAGTGCCCGTCTTTGTGGTCCGCTTGACCTCGGCGTTTCCCTTCATCCGCGGGAATCGCGTCGTGCCGCGAAATGACACTAAGACCTTGTCATTAAGCGGATAGGTGATCGCCGTTGTTTTTCGGGCAACGTCGACCTGAGCAAGCGCTGCAATCGAAAAAGCCGCGCACGCAACGATTACGAAAAGGGCCTTAAAAGCTCCCGATCTGATCATAGAAATGCCTCCGAACACTCTAAGAAAGATGCCACACGTCATTTGCGCGTTGCAACCGAAGGATTTGGACACCCGGTGCTAAAGTAAAGTATATTCAAGTCTTTACGCCAAAATGCAAGATCTCGTACGCCTGCTGAAATACGTCCGCCCATACTGGCTGACGTTCGCGTTCGCGTTCGTGGCGATGCTTCTGGGAGCGGTATTCGATACGGCCCTTGGAGCGATGCTCGTGCCCATTTTCGATCAGTTCCTTCAGGACTCCGGGTCGCAGTCAAAAACGCTATACGACCTAAACAGCTTGATACCACGCGACGACTGGTATCGTGCGTGGATCGTGATATCAGTCTTGCTGATCGTTTTCACTCTGCTAAAAGGCATCGCGGAATATTTTTCCACATATTTGATGGCAAAGATCGGCCAGTCCGCGGTCTTCAACCTGCGGCAGGAACTCTATGACCACCTGCTAAAGCAGTCTGCCGTATTCTTCGAACGGCATCGAACGAGTTACCTTGTCTCTCGCCTCATCGTGAGCTGCGGCGCTATCGAGCAGGCAGTGAGTTCGAACCTGCGTGATGTCCTTCGCGAGGCGGTCCTCCTGGTCTTTTTTCTTGGGGCTGCGATCTATTTCAATTGGCGCCTGGCCATCGGCACGCTCATACTGCTTCCGATCGTCGGACTGATCACGTCGTACGTGAGCAAGCGAATGCGCAAGCTCGCCGAGGTGATGCTTCACAGCAACAAGGAGATCAACGACACCGCCTGGGAATCGCTTGGGAATAATGTGATCGTCCGTGCCTACGGGGCCGAGGAGCGGGAACGCTCGAGATTCTTCAACGTCGCACGCACTCTCGTTAAGGCCAACCTGCGTTCCGCGAGAATATCCGCGATCTTCCCGACCTCCATTGAGCTGGTCAGCGTTGCGGTCATCGTCGTACTCATCTACCTGGGGCAGCTGGAGATAAACTCCGCACGACTAGATCCAGCACAATTCTTCACCTTTCTATATTTTTTGTTCCGCAGCTTTGACCCGATCAGGAAGCTTTCACGACAACATACCGAGATCTCTCGCGCATTCGCGGCAGCCAGCGACGTTTGGGAAGTGCTCGACGAAAACGAAGCTCTACCCGAGAAGCCTGATGCCGTTGCCCTACAAGGACTTTCGTCGGCTATCGAGCTTAGGGACGTCTCGTTCTCGTATCGCAACAGCAAGCGGCCCATCCTGCGTTCCGTCGCTATGAAGGTACCGGCCGGCGCGATGGTCGCTTTGGTCGGGCGGAGCGGCGGAGGCAAATCCACCCTGACCCGACTGGTGCAGCGCTTTTACGACCCAACCAATGGCTCCGTGCTATGGGACGGACATGACCTGCGCGACGTTTCGTTGGCGAGCCTTCGCCGGCAGATCGCTTTGGTCACACAAGAGACGGTTCTATTCAATGACACGGTTAGGCACAACATCGCCTACGGCAGGCCCGAAGCAACGGATGAGGAACTATTGAAAGCCGCACAGGCAGCGTATGCCGATGATTTCATCTCACAGCTCCCCCAGCAATTCGACACCCTGCTAGGCGAGCGCGGGATCCTGATATCCGGCGGCCAGCGTCAGCGGATCGCGATCGCCCGCGCCGTTCTGATGGACGCACCGGTTTTGATACTAGACGAGGCGACATCGTCGCTCGACACCGAGAGCGAACGCCTCGTTCAGCGCGCCCTGTCAAACCTAATGAAGGGCCGGACCTCCATCGTTATTGCGCATCGCCTTTCCACGATCCGGAAGGCGGATCATATAGTTGTCATGGAAAAAGGCGCGATCGTCGAGCAGGGAACGCACGACGAATTGCTGGCTCATGGCGGTATTTATACCATGCTCTACAATATGCAGTTCGCTGATGCGGACGTGGAAATAGACATAGATAACTGAGGAACACTATGCGCTCAATGACGGGCTTTGGCCGCGGAATGGCCGCGAGCGAGAACTTCAATATAACGGTCGATCTTAAGTCGGTGAACAATCGCTTTCTTGACCTAAACCTGCGGCTTCCGGCGGAGCTTCAGTCGCTTGAGTCGACGGTAAAGCAGCTAGTAAGCGGCCGCGTTGCCCGCGGGCGGATCGACGTTAATCTGCAGTACGACCGGTATGGCGAGACGCAATTCGAATTGAACAGGCCACTGATAACGGGTTTTGTAAGTGCAATGCGCGAGATGCAGAACGAATTTGGGTTAGCCGGCGAGCCGGATCTGAACGTGATCGCTCGGCTCCCGAATGTCGTCAATACGAAAAAAGATGAGCCTGGCGAGGAGTTTCTAATCGGGGTCAGATCGGCTTTTGAATCGGCTCTCGACGACCTGAATGCGATGCGAGCGAACGAAGGACAGATGCTCGCCGGTGTTCTCACATCCCTCTTGTCCTCGATCGAGGGGCGAATACCGACCATCGAATCCGAGTCGGCCACGGTCGCGGAAGAGTATCGCCAGCGTCTGACCAAACGCGTCAACGACATGATCGCAAAAGCAGAATCCCAGATCGACCTAGACCAGGGCCGCCTCGCTCAAGAGGTGGCCTATCTCGCCGACCGCGCAGATATTTCCGAGGAGATCGCGCGGCTGCGCAGCCATATCGAACACTTTCGTCAGATCCTGAATGACGAGACGGATGTCGGCAAAAGGCTGGATTTTCTGACCCAAGAATTGAATCGGGAGGCAAATACAATTGCTTCGAAAACAAACAACATGACCGTGAAGGAGAACGCTCTCGCGATCAAGAGCGATATTGAAAAGATCCGCGAGCAGGTTCAAAATATCGAATAATGAAAGGCAATCTGATCATCATCAGTTCGCCCTCCGGAGGCGGCAAAGGTACGCTCATTAAAGAAGTTCGTGCCCACTTACCTGACCTCGGATATTCCTGTTCACACACTACGCGGCCAAAACGTTTCGGTGAGGAAGAGGGCCGCGAGTACTTTTTTATAAGTGAGGATGAATTCCACAGACGAATAGAGGCCGGCGATTTTCTTGAATTCGCGAATGTGCATGGACATCTCTATGGCACATCTCTAGCCGAAAGCCGCAAGGTTTTTAACACTGGCAGGGACCTGATCGTCGAGGTCGATGTGCAGGGTGCTCTTCAGATGATGGAGAAGGAGGAACTCGCAGACAGCCGCATCAGCATCTTCATCCTGCCGCCGTCGTTTGAAGTTCTACGCGCACGCCTTACAGCCCGAAACACTGAATCGGAGGAAGGCCTGAATACACGGCTTAGAAATTCGTTTAGTGAGGTAATGCAGTATTCCCGGTTTGATTACGTGATCATAAATCAGGATCTCGCGACTGCAGCCAGGCAGATGTGCTCGATAATCTGTGCGGAACGCCAGACTACGAGTAGACAAAAGGATGCTATTCGGAGTATTCTTGATAGTTTTGATGCCTCGAGGCATCTTTTCGAAGGAGAAAACCCGCTGAATGGCTGACGAAAACAAAGCGAGCGAACAAGAACTGGACGAAAACTCAGAGCCCGAAGAAGAGATCATCGATCCGCCTGATATAGATTCGAAGTATCGGCTCATCATACTTGCCGCTCAGCGCAGCAAGCAACTGCAACGCGGCGCTTTGCCTCGTGTCGACGCTGATCTGCGCAAGACCAAACCGACGCGCGTCGCGATGAAGGAATTTGAAGATCGGAGGGTCAACTTCAGGTTCACCGATCAAATCGACGAAGACGATCAGGCGGCGGAATAGTAGCCCGGCCACGGCAAGATAAGAAGACGGATACGAGCGAAGAGTCTCGTATCCGTCTTTATTTTGACGCGGCCGATCGTCTACATTCCTTTATAATTCGGCCCGCCACCGCCTTCCGGCGTTACCCAATTAATGATCTGATACGGGTCCATAATGTCGCACGTCTTGCAGTGGACGCAATTCGAAAAGTTCACTTTGATCTGCCGTTTTCCTGCCGTGTCGCGTTCTATTTCGTATACGGCGGCCGGGCAAAAGCGTTGGCATGGGTTGCCGTATTCCTCAGAACAGCGTGTCGAGCAGATCTCGGTATCGAGGATATGCAGGTGCGACGGCTGGTCTTCGTCGTGGGCTACAGCGCCATAAAAGACGTCCGTGACCTTGTCGAAAGTCAGTTCCTTGTCGAACGGAACCTCGTTGTACCGTTCGGTCTTCAGATGGTCGGTCGGTCCGAGATCGCCGGGGCGGCTACCGTTGAGCATTTCCATGCGCTCGTGGCCGGCGACGTGGTGTTCGTGCGGCATGAAGCCCCACGCGAGGCCATTAGTAAGAAACTGCAATCCTGTGTTTATCAACGCCGACCAGCGGCCTTTCTGAAACGCCGCGTGAAAGTTCCTCACCGCGTGCAGCTCGTCGTAGATCCACGACATATTCACCTTTTCCTCAAAATGCTGCAGCGTTTTTGACGAATAGTCCTCATGCTCAAACGCGCCGACGATCGTCTCGGCCGCTAGCATGCCAGATTTCATCGCTGTGTGAATGCCCTTGATACGTTGGCCGTTGAGAAATGACGCGGAGTCGCCGACGAGCAGCACGCCATCGGCGTAGAGCTTAGGCATCGTGAACCAGCCGCCGGCGTTGATCGTTTTTGCTCCGTATTTGATCATCTTGCCGCCCTGCAGGACGGCGGCGACCTTGGGATGCGTCTTGAACTTCTGAAACTCCGCGTGCGGGTCGATCAGCGGATCTTCGTAATCAAGGCCCGTGACATAGCCGATCGAGACGACGTTATTCTTCATCCCGTAGATCCAGCCGCCGCCGTAGGTTCGCGTGTCTGACGGAAATCCTAGCGTGTGCACGACCATTCCCTCGGCAAAGTTACCTTCGGGCACTTCCCACAATTCCTTTACACCGAGCGAGAAAACCTGCGGCTCTTTGCCCTCCATCAGGCCGAGACGCGACACGAGCTGCTTCGCAAGCGAACCGCGCGACCCTTCGCCGAGGACGGTGACCTTGGCAAGCAGATCGACGCCGGGCTCGTAGTTGGGCTTTTTATGGCCTTCTTTATCAATACCTTTGTCACCGGTGCGGATGCCGATCACCGCATCCTGCTCGTCGTAGAGAATTTCCGCCCCGGGAAATTCCGGGAAGATGTTAATTCCCGCCTCCTCGCACTTCTCGCCGAGCCATTCGCAAACCTTGCTAAGGCTTACGATGTATTTGCCCTTATTCTTGAGCGGCGGAGGCGTTATCGGTGCGACGAAGCCTTTCTTTTCAGTCAGATACCACGCCGCATCATCCGTAACGACAGAATCGATCGGGCACCCCTGAGCGATAAAATCCGGCATCAACTCGCGGATCGCCTTCGGGTCCATTACGGCGCCTGACAGAATGTGAGCACCGACGAATGAGCCTTTCTCAACGATGCAGATCTCGAGATCGCCGATCTTACGGGCCTTCTTGAGTCCGGCATCGACCATTTCGTCGTGCCTCTTGATCTCGCTCTTCAGGTGCAGAGCCGCCGCCAGATTTGCCGGCCCGGCCCCGACAAAGACCACGTCCATCGGTATTTGTTCGCGTTCGCTCATAAAAATGAATGGCTATTCAGTTAAAGACGCGAGTATATCACAGGCAGAAACACGACAGGTAGGGAGTGTGCCCCACGCCTGATACACTCGTCTCGTGTCGACAGTGAGCAGTTTTCTAAAGTTAGGACTCCTTTTTGCGGCGGCGTTCAGCGCGGCCTGCGGCTCAGCCAGAACGCCTACTGCACCGACAGACATGCCGCAAAAAATGCTCTGGGCGTGGGAACGCGAAGAGGACCTAAAGTTCATCGACCCGATCGAGTTCGGCGTCGCTTTTCTCGCCCAGACGATCTTTCTCGAGAACGATCGCGTGATCCCTCGACAACGCCGGCAGCCTCTCGAGATTCCGCCCGGAACATATCTGATCGCCGTCACGCGTATCGAGACGAACAAGGAAACGGTCCGACGCCCTACGCTGGGTGTGTCCGCCGTATCGCAGGCGGCATTTCTCATAAAACGCACTCTTGAGCTGCCCGATGTTCGCGGCGTGCAGATCGACTTTGACGCGGGTGCGTCGGAGCGCAGCTTTTATCGCCAGTTGGCCGCGGAGGTCCGAAAACAGCTTCCCGCGGGCAAGAGCTTCACGATCACTTCGCTTGCGTCGTGGTGCACCGGCGACGCATGGTTCGGCGACTTCCCGGTCGACGAGGCCGTGCCGATGGTCTTTCAGATGGGAGCCGATAGCGAAAACATCAAGACCTTTCTTAGGAACGGCAACGACTGGCCCGAATCGCTCTGCCGGGCCAGCTATGGCATTTCTTTGGAAGAAGGCCGTGTTGACGGGATGAAAGAGGGACGCCGAACATTCTATTTCAAGAATACTCAGTGGGAAAAGGCTGATATTTCAGCCCTTCGGTGACGGCAGGCACGTTTTTTGAGCCGCGCCCCGCTTTGTCGCGGGAGAAAGCCCTTGATTGGTCGAAGGTCTTTCCGAGATTGGTCGAATGTCCGTAGCGGCATTTTCGGCGATCCTGCGCAGTTCGCACGGTCGAGACCACTCGGAGCAGTTCGCATAGTTTAGCAAGAAACGTGGCTGGAATTCGGGCAGAAACGCGACCGTGAGTGACTCACCTCGCGAGGACTTTCATCGGTCAGAATACCCCGCTTGAATCACGCTCCCTTACGGTCGCGTTTCCGCCCGATCGCGCCGCCTTACGGTACCGCTTCCGCGCCGGGCCAGAAAAAGTACTTGACAACGGTGTTTCACCTATGATATGTTTGTTTCATGGCTAGAGATTGGGAAGAATTTGATGAACCGAGCACCCCGCGCATTGCGGATCTTCACGTGTCGCTGTCGCCCAAGGGCGATTTTCTGGTAAGCCGCAACGCGCACGAGGCGTTGGGCACGCCGACGCATATCGTTCTGAAGGTAGAGAAAAAGACAAGCACCATCGGCATCCAGCCCGTGCCTCCCAGCACAAAGAACGCCTTCAAACTCTACGACTCAAAACGCTCAGGCGCGTTTCGCTTTCACGCGCTGCGGTTCGTGGTGAAATACAAGCTCGACCTTCCCTACACCGTCCGCTTCCCCACCGCACGTATGGAGGAAGGCATCCTGTTGCTCGAACTAAAATACAAGGTCCGCTCGCCAAGAGCTGTCAGGCCGCTCCCGCCGAGGCTGGTCAGTTGTCTGGCGGTAGCGATCTCATCGGAGTTAGCCGCTTCGATCAGATTCTGAAGGTCATTGATATCTCTTGGACGCGTTTCGGGATTAGCCGAGAGCACCTTCAAGGCGATCAACCCGGATCGCGATGCCACGGGCAATGCGAGACCCGGAAATATCTCGATCGGTTCCGAAGCTAGAACAACCTCTCGCTCAATACCGCTTGAGGCGAAAAGAAGGTCGACAAAAACTTCACGTTCGCCGGCGGATATCATTCGAACTGTCGATAACCGTCCGGTTTCATCATTTTCGAGCTGTACTTTCGGCCGATAACCAAGATCGATCAACCGTAGAACAACCGACTCGGCCTCAGCGTCGTTGTCTACGAGCACTGCGAGGTCGAGATCGTTAGTTGTCCTAACAACTGACCGAAATGACACTGCGATGCCGCCGATCACGGCGTATTTAACGCCCATTTTGTTTAAGCGTTCCGTGACGATCCTTGCGTGTTGTTCGAGGTGTTTAATAGGGACTATCGCTTATAGAATCGGGAAACATCGCCAACACGGCCTTCGCCATCGCCAAACTCCGCGCCAGGCCGGTCTAATAGCCATTTGCGGATCTCGGCTTCGATCTGTTGGGGAGTGATGTCAGGATTCTTTTCTTTGAGCCTAAAAACGAAAGCTCGCTCGGCCAGCCGGTTGATCTCTGCGATCATTTCAAATGTGGCGATGCCGTTTGTCACAAACCATATTTTACCACATTTTAGCGGCTGTTTTTGTACCGATTTACCCTACCAGAACTTCCACCAAGCCTTCTCTGGGCCCGGAGGTTCTGGAGCTTCAAACCCCTCATTAGACAGGAGGTCTGAATAATCAGTACGGTCTACGGTGGCGATCGCAAGGGCTGTTGCAGGAACCAAAAGTTGGTCAAGTTTCGACAAGCCAAACGCCTGCATGAGCTGTTCGGTCTCATCCATGTAATAGTTGTCTACGTCAATCGCTGCTTCCTGTGGCAGTGGCTTTCCCCGGAGCGTCAGCTCGCCGTCCGCGTTCTGGATCGATCTTGCGATTTCGCCTGATTCGTAGTTCCAGAAGAAAGCACAGCCGCTCGTGGTCTGCACCAGAAAGGACAGGACCGAGCCGAACCGTTCGCTAAGCAGTTTGAGAGTATTCTCGTCGGCCGCGAGAACAAAACTGAAATCCATCAACACTACCCAATCCCCATCCTGACAAAGAACGTAGACCTCCTGCCCGGGGTCGTCTTTTGTCCAAGCCGCAGCCGAAACAAAGCGCTCGTTGTTTTCTTTCCATGACCAGATCTCGTCTTCA
>CAZWSK010000010.1:19831-29356 GCA_964636445.1 uncultured Chloracidobacterium sp. | reverse complement strand
GCGGAAGGACGCCCGAAGCTCTCCAAACCGTGAGGTCCGTCTTGTTGTCACCGTCATAGTCCGCACGCGTGTAAAGCGGCGTGGGCGAAGCACTTGGGCTGGGCGTCGGCGTGGGTGTCGGCGTCGGGGTTGTGCACTCTGTCACGGTCACCGCGTCGCTGAACGTGTTATTCGTTTCGTTCCCTTCCACTACGACATTATTTGGATCGACAGACGCGCTGCCGCCGGGACGAGGATTCATGAAAACACCGTCGCTCGTCGGCGTAACCCTGAAGCTGACCGTAAAGCTGCCGCCAGGTGCTATCGTCACCGGGCCGGTCGCGGTGACTGTCAGCGAGCCGGGAGAAAACAGGAGCGGAATTACGTTCCCAGCCCCGGTCACGCCCGAGAAGTTACCGGCGGCCGGCAGGCCGTAAGTAACATTCGCGTCTGGCAGGTCATCGCGGAGGATGGCTTGCCCATTTTCGAAAGTAGCGATCCCGGTGCCCTCATTGCGAACTGTTATCGTCCATGTCCACGCGCCGCAGGACGAGGAGCCGCCCGGCAGATTATTCGTTTTCGTCGCAGTGAGGTCGGGAAGTACCGGGGCCGGTGTCGAATATTGGAACGTATCGATACCTATGTAGTCGCCGTTAGTACCTAACGGACCGCTGTTCTCGACAAAGTACCGGAACGCCAGACGTCCGGTCGTCGGCGCGAGTAGGCCGTTGATCGTGACCGTTTGCTCGGTCCAGACCGATGGGTAACCGCCCTGGGCGTAGGTCGGATTTATGTCAAGTAACAGCGACGTAAAATCGCCGACGCTCGTATGATTCGTACCAACGTTCGTGCTTCCTCCGGCTGTACTCATCCTGACCTGCAGCCGGTCTGGGAAGTCCCCCGCTGAGCGGGTCCAGAATTTAACCACCGAGCCGTTCACCAACGGAAGCTCCGGAGTAAGTAGCCACGCACTGATCGTTCCATTGCCGCCCGCGAGATTAAAGTTCGCCGCGATATAGGATGACGGCGGTCCCTGTTGGGATGAGAACACGGCGGTATTGCCCTGGAACCACGTGGGCTGCGCCCCGACGGGATCACTGTTGTTCTGTGCGACCCAGCCAGGCCCGGGAATGCCCGAGGTCACGGTATCAAATCCCTCGTTCAGTACGAACGGTGTGCCGCTCGGTGTCGGGCTGGGCGTCGGTGTCGGCGTCGGGGTGCCGCCGGCGTCGGGGACCATTGCGTATGCGTGGACCTGGCCGTTGAGGACACCGGTGCCCACGATGACGCCGTCGTCGCTGATGCCTAAAGCTGAGGAAGATGTATTTGTCGACAGGTCCCAGCCGTTTCCAGCGGGGATGATGTCCTGCAGGCGATAGGTCGCGTTGCCGTCGTAAAGGAACGGTATCGCGAATGCTGACGATGCCGTGCCGACGACCCAGCCGTCGCTGTTGACGGCGCGGCCCGAACCCTGCGTTGTGTCGGCCGGCAGTGGTACTGCTTGGATGCCGCCGCTGGAGGTCCAGATAAACGGAAGTCCCGATCCCTGATTCATCATGCTCGAACCGGTTACGTGCCCAGCGTTGCTTACGCCAAAGGCAAGGGCGCCGTTCGCTCCCGGCAGGGCGCCGACCTCGGCCGCATTCGGGCTGCCGATATCGAAGACCATTCCGACGTTGCGTGCGGCATTATTCGGATCGATGCCGGTGCCGACCACCCGGCCGGCATTGTTCACGCCAAACGCGGTCACAAAGAAGCTGCCCTCCGCCGTCGCCTGCGTTATCACCGTTGGCTCGCCGCCGCGGTAAAACACCGCTTGCTGAAGGCTGCCGCCGTCGACTGAGCCGACGATAGTATCAAATGAATTTATATCGTTAGCATCGCCGATGGTCTCGCCCGGCGGGAGCGTGAGTTGCGAGACGCTGCCGTTCTGCCAGATCAGCGGAAGTCTTCCGGAACCAAAGGCGGTCGTCGCCCCGGTACCTACCACGATGCCGTTGTCGTTCGCGGAATTTGAGACAGCGAACGCGCGGTCTACAGGATTGGGCAGCCCAACGAGGCCGCCGCCCTGCGTCCACGTGAATGCCTGGGTGCCGGCGTTGCTAGGCCGGAACGAACGTCCCACGGCAACACCGCCATTTGACACTCCGAAACCCTGCGACGCGGTGTCGCCCGGCTGCACCACGCCGATGTCGAAGATCTGATATTGCGGCGCGGTTGGAGTAGGCGTCGCCGTCGGCGAGCCAACCGGCAGCACAGCGGAGCTCAAATACACCTGATCCCCATCAGGGCCGTTTGCGCGATTCCCCTGCACGCCGGCTGCCCAGAATGATATCGGTCCCATATCAGCCGGTGGTGCGGTCCAGGAGAATACCCACTCGGATCCGCCGAGCTGCCCGGCGTAATTCCCGACCTGCGTATGCTCAACATATTCGCGTCCGCTCTCCTTAAGCACTTGGGTGGCCGGACTAAGGTTTCCAAAGCTGCCGGCCGGCGTTGAACCGGAAAGTGAGGTCATCTGAAAGCCCCACCGTTTTCTCGAGATATCCGCCGTCGTATGACGCACTCGTACGAGATAGGTCTCTCCGGGTACATAGGAATCCGGGGCCAAGATCGCAAATTGCCCGGTCGGTTTTGGCCCCAGATGGCACGCCGTACAGTTGTTTTCATCCGGAGCCCCGGTGAATCCCGTCGGCGGCCCCGACGAGGAGGAACTCGCGTGCTCGATAACACGGTTGTGATTCATCGCCACGGCAAAAACGCCAAACACTACAAAAAAAGTGATACAAAAGAGCTTGATCCTACGCATGGGTGCGAACGGGGCCTCCGGGAATGGTATGACCTGATATTATCACGAATCCGGCAGAGCGTTAATAAAAACGGCACTTCTGCCAAAAAGGAGTATAATCGCCCTGACACAGAACCATGACGGAACGGCATGATGTCACAGTTCTCCTGCGGGAATTGAGCGATGGCGGCTCACGAGCGCCCGCCGAACTGCTGCCGCTTGTGTATGACGAGCTCAGGAAGCTCGCTCACAGTTACCTGCAGAATGAACGTCCCGGCCACACGCTGCAGGCGACGGCGCTTGTCCATGAGGCGTACATACGCATGGTCGACTGGAAGAACGTTTCGTGGCAAAATCGGGCACATTTCTTTGCCGTTGCGGCCCAGATGATGCGGAAGATACTCGTCGACCATGCCCGCGCAAAAAAGGCTGAGAAGCGCGGCGGCGAACTCCAGCGGCTTGCACTCGACGAGGCCGTGAGCTATCCCGCCCGCCGCGACATCGACCTGATCGCCCTCGACGACGCACTAAGTTCCCTCGAACAGCTCGATAGACTACAGGCAAGCATCGTGGAGCTGCGCTTTTTTGGCGGGCTGACGATAGAGGAGACCGCCCACGCTCTCAAAACCTCACCAGCGACAGTAAAGCGTGAATGGACCGTCGCTAAGGCATGGCTGCACCGCGAGATATCCCGAGCCGATGGCTGACGGCCGTTGGAAAAAAGCCAAGGAACTTTTTCTCGCCGCACTCGAGCGGCCCGCTGATCAGCGTGAAGAATTTCTGCACGCCGAATGCGGCGGCGACACCGCCTTGTTTGAGGAGGTCAGCTCCCTGCTCGCGTCGCACGCTGAGGCTGAGGGCTTCATCGAACGCCCCGCGTTCTCAGTGTACGACGCTTTCCCGGAGGGCTCGGCGCTTATCGGCAAAACGATCGGCAGCTACTGCGTGGTCTCGGAGATCGGCCATGGCGGGATGGGCTCGGTCTTTCTGGCGGAGCGGACCGATGGCGAATTTCGCCAGCAGGTCGCCGTAAAGCTCGTGCGGGCGGGTGTCGATACGGCGGATGTACGCCGTCGGTTTCTTCACGAAAGGCAAATACTCGCCGATCTCGAGCATCCGTTCATCGCGAGGCTCATCGGCGGCGGCACAACCGATGACGGCCTGCCTTACCTGTTGATGGAGTACGTTCGCGGCCGGCCGATCACATTGTATGTGCGAACCCTGCCGCTGAATGAGCGGCTGCAGCTTTTCCGGAAGGTGTGCGAGGCGGTCGCCTACGCTCATCGCAGCCTTGTCATCCACCGCGACCTAAAGCCGTCGAATATCTTTATAACAGAGGACGGTCAGCCGAAGCTTCTCGATTTCGGAATAGCGAAACTGCTCGACGATTCCGGGGCCGGCGGCCAGACGCTCACTAACGTTGGGGCGTTCACGCCTGATTACGCAAGCCCGGAACAGATCAAGGGAGGCCCGATCACGACCGCATCCGATGTTTACAGTCTGGGCGTCCTGCTGTATGAACTACTAACGGGCAGGTCTCCGTATCGATTTCAAACCCGCAGCCCGGATGAGCTCATCCGGGTGATCTGTGATTCTCCGCCGACGTCGCCAAGCCGCTCGTTCGACGCAGGCGAAACCGGAGAGTTTGTGCGCCCGAGCGATCTGACCGGCGATCTCGAAAATATCGTTTTGCTGGCGCTGCGAAAAGAACCCGAGAGACGTTATAGCTCGGTCGAGCAATTCTCAGCCGACATCCAGCGTTATCTAGACGGCCTACCTGTTATCGCGCGCGAAGACACCCTCGGCTACCGAGCATCAAAATTCGTAAAACGCCACCGCTATCGGGTCGCCCTGGCGGGCGCACTTGTTCTTGCCCTGCTCGGCGGCATCTTGGCGACAGCATGGCAGGCAAGGGTCGCCCGGCAGGAACGCGACGCGGCAACTGCGGAGCGACTTAAGGCGGAGAGGATGAATGAATTCTTGCAAGAGATGCTTTCCTACTCAAATCAGAGTTGGAGCTCAGCTGCCGGCGGCCAGTCCCGCGACGTGACCATAAACCAAATGCTGGATGAGATCGCGCCCAAGATCGAGTCGGAGTTGGCCGATCAGCCCGATATGCGGGCAAGAATGCTGAGGACTATCGCTAATGCGTATAACTCGCAGGGCCGCTATGCTGCGGCAGAACAATATCTACGTGATGCTCTGGCAATACAAACTGAACTATATGGTGAGACCCACCACGAGACCCTTGTCACAAAGGACGAACTCGGCGAGTCGCTTTTCCAGCTCGGGAAGCTGGATGACGCGATCGCCTTATATGATCAACTGGTCGCGATCCTGCGTGCAAAAGATAGCGGAGGGCTACCGAGCGGGGAAAGATACCTGCTCGCGTCAGCCCTGCACGGCCTTGGGTCGACATTCGTGATGAAGGGTCAGACGGACCAGGCAATTAACCTTCTTCGCGAGGCCTCGGCCACGGTCAGCAGCCTGGACCTCGCCCAAAACGAGCTCGGCCTGGCCGCCGAGATCAAGTTGAACCTTGGGGCCGCACTCCTGTCAAAAGGTGACCTATCCCAGAGCGAAACCTTGCTGCGAGAGTCGCTTGCAGTATTTCGCTCGCTCCGCGGCGATCCGCGATGGGAGACGGGCGTTGTGCTTTCCAAACTCGGGGAGTGCCTTGTACGTCAAAAGAAGTTCGGCGAAGCTTCCGCCTTACTTAACGAGGGCGAGCGCGTCTATGCTAACACGATAGGCGAGGCGAATAATTATTTAGCCCGCAATCTGAACTACCAGGCCCTAGGTGCCCTCGAACAGAACGATCCTGCGAATGCCGAGAAGTTGGGCCGTCGGGCGCTCAACATCGCCACCCGTTCAGAAACACCTGTTGACACAGTTAAGGCCCGGACCATGCTGACGCTCGGTATTGCTCTCTGCAGGATGAAACGAAGAACCGAAGGGAGGACATATTTGGCGCAGAGTGCCGATATCTATCTCCGCGCTAATGCCCCGGAGGCCCAAGAAGCCACGATCGAGGCCCGCACCTGTCAGAAATAATAGAAAGGACGGGTGCGAACCACCCGTCCCTTATGCTTATCCATCGATCAGCCCTAGTCGATCGGCGGCAAGCTTGCCCCAGGAGGAACGATCCACAAGACAAACGTGGTGGAGATCCGTGGGCTGCCCTTCACGATCTGTATTCGCCTCGGGTCGAACCCGCGGTTTTTCACAAGGTAATCCAAGGCACGCTTCGACAACCGGTCGTAAGTGTTGACGGTCATACTCCGGCGGTCGGTTCCCGGGTAGATCACGACGTAGAGCTGTGAGTCAGGCGTGTTTTGCGCCTGGATCACGCAATTATCGAATCGAGCTTTGTCTTCGTCGGCCGATTTGGACTCGAATTCGTCACAGCGATACGGCTTCGGCGGCTCCGGCTTCTGTTCGGGGATCACCTCAGTCGGGACCGAGATGACCTGACGGCACGCGGCATCGTACACGTCGTCATTGACGTCCAGTTCGGCGTTGATCGTACGTCCGCCAAGGCCTGTCGAGTCGACTGTGATCGATGTCGTTCCCAAGCCGCTCGTAATGCGGCCATTCGAAACACGCCAAGCATAGCGCAGAGGTATCGGCGCGGTACCAGAGTTGATCGCCGCAAAGGTTACGAGGTCACCCTCCGTAATACGATCGGGGCCCTCGAGATGGAACCTATACGGGCACGGTTTGGTGATCGTCTCGCGGATCATCTTAAGGCAGATACAGTGTTTACGGTCGCGAACGATCTCGATCTCGTCGACCCAGACCTTGCCGTCGTCGCCCGTTACCTCCACTGTGTGAATGCCGGGCGGCAGGTAGAATTCGGCACCGTGTCCGACGCCGCTCATGCCGACGTACTGCCCGTCGACCTTGACGGGATATGCCTTGTCCGACGTCTTAACGCTGAGCGTACCGGTGTTTTTTGGACGCTTATTGTCCTTATCTACGCCGCCTGCAAAGGCGGTCGTGAGACCCAGCGTGAGCACCAGCCCGGCCACAAAAAGAAAGTTGTATCTTTTGAATCGCATTTTTTGATCCTCTAGTTCCGCAACGAGGTGATGCGTCGCGGCGACTGCCGCGACGCGATTCACATCGTAACTCTATTCCGTGTCTTTTTCATCCGAACGCTCGCCCTTCTTTCCGAATTTGCGGCGGGCAGCGAGTCCAATTGACGCCAAGCCTGTCCCAAAGAGCAGGATCGTCATCGGCTCAGGTACCGGCTCGGGCGGCGTGGGCGTCACCATCGGTGTCGGCGTGATCTTCGGTGTCGGAGTCACTCCGGGTGTGGGGGTTTCCTTCGGCGTCGGCGTTACTCCCGGCGTCGGCGTGACGTTCGGGGTCGGCGTGATGCCGGGCGTCGGCGTCTGGAACGGCACCGTCGCGGTCGGCGTCGGGGTGTCCTTCTTCCGTTTGATCAGGATAAATGCGACAGGGATCGCGGCGAGGCCAAGCAGCCACCATTTCGGGAAGCCGCGCTTCGTGACAAATTCCTCTTCGCAATCACACACCTCGTCCTCGACGATGTCGGTCCTGGTCTCCGTGATCACTCTGCCATCCTGCTGCGGCACCTTAGGATCATCCGGATCGTCCGCCGAAAGATACGAGTACTGGCCGTCAACCGCGAGGCGCGTGAACATCGTCGTATCCGCTTTTCCCGGCCGGGCATTGACGAGCTGAATGACATCGCCGAACTGAACCGGCCCGGCCGAGACCTTACTAAACCCCGCAAGGATCGAAATGACGCAAACTGCGGAGAGCAACCCTCTCATATTTATGTTTCTCATGTCTTTAACCTGACTAAACGGTCTCAACAGCGAAAACCTCAATGGTTTCCACAGTTAGGTTGGCACTCACTGTCGGTTTGATTTTTGGGGCAGTGCGGAAAATATAGCAAATAATGCGGGGCAATGCATCATTTTTCTAACGGATTTCCGCTCTTTCCGGCCAAAAATACACAAATTCCACTAATTCAGGAGGAAAATATGCTTAATCGCATGCCTTTTCCATAGTTTTTTAATAAATCTCGACTTTTTTCGTCCTCAAACAAAAAAAAGCCGGCTACCACAAGATAGTGGTAACCGGCTGTCGTTTCCCGAAATCGGGCCGACGTTATTCGGCGTCCTCGCCTCCTCTGTCCCCATTTCCCTTGGCCTTTTCCTCAGCGAGGATAGCCTTCCTGGACAGCTTTACCTTGTTGCCCTCTCGGCCAATGCACTTGACGAGGATCTGCTGGCCTTCCTTGAGTTCGTCGCGGACGTCTTTGACGCGGCGGTCCGATATCTCAGAGATGTGTAGGAGTCCATCGAGGCCCGGAAGGATCTCTACGAACGCTCCAAAATCGACGATGCGCGACACAGTCCCGAGATAAGTTTCCCCGATCTCGGCCTCGGCCGTGAGCGACTTGATACGAGCGATCGCGGCCTGTGCAGCGTCGCCGTCGTTCGTCGCGATCATAACCGTTCCGTCGTCCTCGATATCGATCTTTGCACCCGTTTCCTCCGTAATGGAGCGGATAACGCTGCCGCCCTTGCCGATGACGTCGCGGATCTTGTCCGGATGGATCTTGATCGTGATGATACGCGGCGCGTACTGCGACAGATCTTCTCGCGGCTCGGCAATGGCCTCTGCCATGATATCGAGGATATGCTGTCTGCCCTTCTTGGCCTGCTCAAGCGCTTCCTGAAGGATCATCGCGTTAATGCCGCTGATCTTGATGTCCATCTGCAGAGCAGTGATCCCATCGGCAGTTCCGGTGACCTTAAAGTCCATATCACCGTAATGATCCTCCGCACCCGCGATATCAGACAAGATCGCGTATCGGTTGCCTTCCATCACGAGGCCCATCGCGACGCCCGCGACCGGCTTCTTGATCGGGACGCCCGCGTCCATTAGGCTCAGAATGCCGCCGCAGACTGACGCCATCGAAGAGGAGCCGTTCGACTCAGTGATATCGGAAACGATGCGAATGGTATACGGGAATTCAGTCTCGTCCGGCAGCACCGGAGCGATGGCGCGTCGTGCGAGATTGCCGTGGCCCGTCTCGCGGCGCGATGTCGATCCGAAACGGCCCGTCTCACCGACTGAATACGGCGGGAAATTATAGTGGAGCATAAAACGCCGGTCGATGGTTCCCTTCTCTAGGTCATCCATGAATTGGCCGTCAACCTTAGTACCGAGCGTTGCCGTGACCATGGCCTGTGTCTCACCGCGAGTAAACAAGGCCGAACCGTGAACGCGCGGAAGCCAGCCAACTTCGCAGTTGATCGGCCGGATCTCTGAGAATTTGCGGCCGTCGGGACGCCGCTTATTACCGAGCATGTCTTCGCGAAAGATCTTCTCTTTCAGGTGGCCGAAGACCTTCGACGCCATGTGACGTGCGGACGGATCGTCCTCGGGATAACTATCGACGACCTCCTTCTTGAGCGCATCAACCAAACCGTAGCTGGTAAGCTTGTCTTTGCCGGTCGTGTCCAGCGCCTCGCGGAGCTTGTCACCGTAGTTCTTCTCGACGTTCGCGATCATGGCGTCATCGAGGGTCGGCGCAGTAAACTCCCTTTTGGTGATCTCGAGCGCCTTGAAAAGTTCTTTTTGCCACAGGCATAGCCGTTTGATCTCGCGGTGGGCAAGCATCAGCGCCTCGACCATGATCTTTTCCTCGACCTCGTTCGCTTCACCCTCGACCATACAGATGGCCTCTTCCGTGCCGGCGACCACGAGACTGAGGT
>CAZWSK010000010.1:0-19821 GCA_964636445.1 uncultured Chloracidobacterium sp. | reverse complement strand
TGGAGTTGACTGATGATGAGACCGACCACGGGGTCGGATTCGCGACGTTCATCGTACGTCGGGTTGATCAGATATTTTCCGTCGATCAGTCCGATGCGAACACCTGCGATCGGATTGTGAAACGGTATGTCCGACAGATAAAGCGCACACGAGGCGCCGGTGATAGCTATTACGTCGGGATCATTTTCCGTGTCAGCCGAGATCACCGAAGCGACGATCTGTGTTTCGAACCGGTATCCGTCCGCGAACAGCGGCCTCACAGGCCGATCGATCATCCGGCACGTTAGCACCTCTTTCTCATTCGGACGGCCCTCGCGACGGAAGTAGTTTCCCGGAATGCGTCCGGCTGAAAAGGTATTCTCACGATATTCGACCGTGAGCGGAAAAAAATCGAGGCCCTCGCGGGCCGTGCGTGACGACACGGCCGCAACCAGCAGCATCGTGTCTCCGTACCTGATAACGACCGAACCGTCGGCCTGTTTGGCGACCTTACCGGTCTCGACGATCAGTTCACGGTTTCCGAACTTGATCGATTCATTCAAATATTTCTTTGCCATCTTGTTTCCTAAAAAACGACGACGAAAGAGCTATGACGTGAAGCCCTTTCGTCGTCTTAATCGTTAGATTCGACTTGGATCCCAACTTGCCCCTGCATTTTTCGCTGTCACGTTCAGCAGCCCGGAACAATTTCTTCGATAGGACCTATATGTGGTGCGGCCGAAGATGCCGTCGATCTTTACCGGCGGATGCCGAGTTTCTTGATCAGCTCGTGATACTGTTCGATATCACGACGCTTTAGATAATCAAGCAGTTTCCTTCTGCGCGAGACCAATTGAAGCAAGCCGCGACGCGAATTGTTGTCCTTTTTATGGACCTTGAAATGCTCGGTCAGCTCGTTGATCCTCTGCGTGAGCAAAGCGACCTGGACCTGTGACGAACCCGTATCACTTTCGTGGGTCCGGTTATCGGTTACTATCTTCTCTTTTGTTTCTTTTGCCGTTGACATCTTGACTTTGCCTTTAAATGGCCTCTCCTTTAGCTCGCAGTCCCTCCGCGTACTATGCGCGGAAACCGCGAAAAATAGTGAATGACTAGCAACTTAACGTGGATAGTGATTCGCGTTTATTATCTAACATTTACGGAAACTTAGGCAACCGCGTTCGAGGACAAAATACTGCCGGGAACGTTAGCTCACCTCGTACTCGAACTCCTCCATGAACTTCGTAGAAAAGTTCCCCTTTTGGAAATTCTCATCCGCCATGATGGCCTTATGCAGAGGAATTGTTGTCTTGATTCCCTCGATAACCATCATGTCGAGTGCCCGCTGCATACGTGCGATCGCCAGTTCCCGCGTTCGGGCATGCACGATCAGTTTCGCGATCATTGAATCGTAATACGGCGGCACACGATAACCTGGATAAACCGCGGTATCGACCCGGACGCCCGGCCCGCCGGGTATATTGAACGCAGTGATAAGCCCAGGGCTCGGCGTAAACTTCACCGGGTCCTCGGCATTGATACGGCACTCGATCGAGTGGCCGACGATCTGCACCTCGTCCTGCGTATAGCCGATGTTCTCGCCGGTAGCGATCCGCACTTGATTCCGAACTATGTCGGCAAGCGTAACCATCTCCGTTACGGGGTGCTCAACCTGGATGCGGGTGTTCATCTCCATAAAATAGAAGCTGTCATCCTCATCCAACAGGAATTCGAAAGTGCCGGCGCTTGCGTAACCTATCTCCTGGCACGCCCTTACGGCGACCCGACCCATCTGCTCGCGGAGTTCTTTTGAAATGGCCGGCGATGGAGCTTCTTCTAGAAGTTTCTGATGACGTCGCTGAATCGTACATTCACGCTCGCCTAGGTGAATTGTATTGCCATGTTCGTCGGCGAGCACCTGTATCTCAATGTGTCTCGGCCGCTCGATATACCGCTCAATATAAACAGCGCCGTTTTTAAATGCACTCAAAGCCTCTGACTGCGCGAGCTCGAGATTACCGGCGAGTTCCGACTCGCTGCGGACGATACGCATTCCGCGCCCGCCGCCTCCGGCGGCAGCCTTGATGATCAGCGGAAAGCCGATGTCAAGCGCCAGCTTCTTTGCCTCGTCCGTCGATTCTATCGGGTCGGGACTGCCCGGCAGGATCGGAACGCCGGCGGCGGTCATTGTGCGGCGGGCTTCGACCTTATCGCCCATCATCCCGATCACCTCAGGGCTGGGGCCGATAAACTTAATATTGCAATCTCCGCAGATAGTCGCGAAGGTCGAGGACTCAGCGAGAAAGCCATAGCCCGGATGGACGGCGTCCGCATTCGTTATCTCGGCGGCAGAAATGATTGCCGGGATGTTCAGGTAGCTTTCGGCTGACGGGGCCGGTCCGATGCAAACCGCCTCGTCGGCATAACGCACGTGCAAAGCCTCTCGATCGGCCTCTGAGTGCACTGCGACGGTCTTAATGCCCATCTCCTTGCACGTCCAGATGATCCGACAGGCGATCTCGCCGCGGTTTGCTACTAGAATTTTGCGTATCTCACGCATAAAAAGAAGTTAGCCACGAATTACACAAATTACACGAATTGAGGTTCTTTAATTCGTGTTAATTCGTGTAAATTCGCGGCTATTTTATTTCTTAACTCCAAACAATGCCTGGCCAAACTCGACGGGCTGGCCGTTCTCAACGTAGACCTTAGCGATCTCGCCCGATACCTCGGCCTGTATCTCGTTCATCAGCTTCATCGCCTCGACTATACAAACCGTCGTTTCCGGACTGACGCGAGTTCCTTCGCTGACATAGGGATCTTTGTCCGGCCCCGGGGAGCGGTAAAATGTACCGACGATCGGGGATGTTATAATGTGCAGCCCCGCATCCTCGTCCGCGTGTTCAGCCGTCTCGGCGGCGGGTGCTGAGATCGGGCTGGCCGCAGGAGCGGCCGCAGCGACCGGAGCCGCAGCCTGGACCACCGCCGGCGCGGTCATCTTACTCAGGCGAACACGAATATTCTCGTTCTCGAATTCAAAATCCGTGAACCCGTGCTCGTTTACCAAAGCGGCGAGGGCCTGCAGCTCATCCATATTGAATGAGGGCTCGTTTTCGTGCTTCTTGTCCTTTTTGTCCACGTCGTTCAATGCTTTTACGGAAGCCATGTGCGCAGCCCAGGCCTCCCGATCAAAAGTTAGCCTTTCGCCGCCATTTCTCGCGGGTTATCGACCAACTCTATCACAGCCATCTCGGCGTTGTCTCCCTGGCGGCGGCCAAGACGGATGATCCGAGTGTAACCACCATTTCGGTCCTTATACCGCGCTCCGAGTTCATCGAAAAGACGCTGGACGGCCTTCACGCCGGCGGTACGTTCGATCGGATCCTTTGCCTCACCTTTTTTGCCGCGAAAACGGCTTGCCGCTTCTTTGAACGTCGAGTTGCCGGCGTGAAAGGATTTCGCCGCTTGACGACGCAGGTGAACCTCGGCAACTTTTGCGTTGTCGCCTTCCAGATTTTGCGCCTTTCGGGCGAGGGTGATCACTTTCTCAACAAACGGGCGCAATTCCTTGGCCTTCTGCACCGTCGTGACCAAGTGCTCGTTTTCAGCGGTGATCAGCGACGTCGCCAGATTGCGAAGCATCGACATGCGGTGCTCAGTTGTCCTTCCCAGTTTACGGTGTGCTTTTCTATGTCTCATTGTCTTAAATAAAACGGATAAGACGCATAGGTCCTATCCGTTCTACACTTTCTGTTAGTCAAGGTCTCTGCCGCCGCTTCCCGGTATCGGGTTTCCCTGTTCGTCAAAGTCCATTCCAAAATCGAGACCCATACCATGCAACATGTCCTTGATCTCGGTCAGGGATTTCTTGCCAAAATTCTTCGTGCCGAGCATGTCCTTTTCGCTGCGGCGAATAAGATCGCGGATCGAGCGAATGTCGGCATTCTTGAGGCAATTGTACGAGCGGACCGACAGTTCGAGTTCGTCGACCGACTTATCCAGCAGGTCGTTCCGCATCAGCGGCGGCCTTGCGATGTCCTCGTACGTGTAGGTTTCTTCCTCTTCCTCAAAGTTGATGAAGATCGACATGTGGTCCTTCACGAGCTTCGCGGCGAGGCCGATCGAATCTTCAGGCGCCACCGAGCCATCCGTCCAAACCTCAAGCGTAAGGCGGTCGTACTCGGTGTTCGAGCCCTGACGCGTCTTATCGACGCTGTAGTTCACCTTCTTGATCGGGGTATGCACCGAATCGATAGGGATATACCCAACCGAAAGATCCTCGTCATTATTGAACTCAGCCGAGACATACCCACGGCCGCGCTTGAGCCGCATCTCGATATTGAGGCTGCCGCCTTGGCTGATGGTGGCAATATGAACTGTCGGGTCGAGAATATCGACGTCGCCGTCCGCCTCG
Organism: uncultured Chloracidobacterium sp.; assembly: GCA_964636445.1. Taxonomy (GTDB): domain Bacteria; phylum Acidobacteriota; class Blastocatellia; order Pyrinomonadales; family Pyrinomonadaceae; genus OLB17. The sequence goes on along the minus strand of CAZWSK010000010.1, from coordinate 15,428 downwards.
ATGTCGCCACTCGTGACGGCACCAGCACCTTTCTTGCTGATCGACAGCGATTTCGGCCCGCTGCCGCTCAGCGCGAATGGAACCTGCTTTAGATTGAGGATAACGTCGGTCGCGTCCTCAACAACTCCTTTGATCGATGAGAATTCGTGCTCGACGCCCTCGATCTTAACGGCCGTGATCGCCGCCCCTTCGATCGAGGAAAGCAACGCCCGCCGAATTGAATTGCCGACGGTCGTCCCGAAACCGCGTTCAAAGGGCGCGGCATAGAACTTCCCGTATGTGTCGGTCAACGTATCATTATCAACGTTGAGCCGGCTCGGCATCTGAAAATCTGTCCAATTTGTCTGTGTCATAGTGTTCTTTTTGTCCAAAAGGTTGGCTTTGTCCCCGAACGGCTAAAGAGAAGAACGGCTCTTCAGGCCCGGCTACTTTAGCCAACCCAGTTAATTACTACTTACTGTAAAGCTCAACGATCAGTTGCTCGTTGATATTTGCGTCGATGTCCTCGCGTTTCGGCAGCCCCGAAACGGTCACCGACAGCTCCTTGCTGGGTGCGCTGAGCCACGCCGGGCGGCCGCGGCCGATAGCTGTGGACCACGCACCTTCTACATGCGGATTCTTCTGGCTGCGAGGCTTGACGGCGACGACATCGCCGGCCTTCACCTGAAATGACGGAATGTCGACCTTCCGGTCGTTCACCGTCACATGGCCGTGATTGACCAGCTGGCGCGCCTGGCGACGCGATGTCGAGAAACCAGAGCGGTACACAACGTTGTCGAGGCGCCGCTCGAGCATGAACAGCAGGTTCTCACCCGTAACACCCTTCTGACGGCGTGCCTTTTCAAAGTATGTCCTGAACTGTTTCTCGAGAATAAAGTAAATGCGCTTTACTTTCTGCTTTTCGCGAAGCTGCTCTCCATAGCCCTGCAGCATCTTACGGCGGGCAGCACCGTGTTGACCGGGCGGATTGGTCCCGCGTTTCTCGATAGCACACGACGGTTTGTAACAACGGTCGCCCTTGAGGAATAACTTGCCACCTTCGCGGCGGCACAGCCGGCACACCGCATCTCTGTATCTAGCCATATTTTATTTCTGCCTCCGCTTTCAAGCGGAAAAGTTTACGGGCCGAAGCCCTTCGTCCTTTCGATAACAATCAGATCTTGAATGAGAGATCTGAAATTTGAAATATCAAACTCTTCGCCGTTTCGGCGGTCTGCACCCGTTGTGAGGGATCGGCGTCGTATCGCGGATCGACGTCACGCGAATGCCGACCTGGCTCACAGCGCGGATGGCCGACTCACGGCCGCCGCCCGGACCTTTAACCCTGACCTCTACCTCACGCATTCCGGCATCAAGCGCCTTGCGGGCGACCTCGGTCGCTGCCTGCTGGGCCGCAAAAGGGGTGCCCTTTCGGCTGCCGCGAAAGCCACGGGCGCCCGACGAGCTCTGCGCGACCAGATTGCCCTCGGCGTCAGTGATCGAGATAAGCGTGTTGTTGAACGATGCCGAGATGTGAACGATCCCGACAGGGATATTCTTCTTCTCGCGCTTCTTAAAGGTCTTTTTCTTAGTAGCTGCTGCTTTAGCCATATCTCAACTATTACTTCTTGCCCGGAGCCTTCTTCTTAGCAACGGCGGCTTTGCGCGGTCCTTTTCGCGTACGTGCGTTGGTTGATGTGCGCTGGCCTCGAACCGGCAGGCTGCGGCGGTGACGCAGGCCGCGGTAGCAGCCGATGTCCATCAATCGCTTGATATCCATCTGTATGCGCTTACGCAGATCACCCTCGATCTCGCCCTCCTGATCAAGCAGAGCGCGGATCTTGTTTAGATCATCTTCGCTGATGTCCTTGATCTTCGTGTGGATGTCGACGCCCACCTTGCCGAGAATATCGGTCGCGCGCGACTTGCCTATACCGTAAATATAGGTCATTCCGATCTGTGCCCTTTTGTTGGGCGGTAAATCAACTCCTGCTATACGAGCCATAAACTTTATCCCTGACGCTGTTTGTGCTTCGGATTTTCGCAAATAACGCGCACGACGCCTTTGCGGTGGATCACCTTGCACTTATCGCACATTTTCTTTACTGAAGGCCTTACTTTCATCGTTCCTCTCTCGACATACAGCCATGTTCTGGGCCGACGCCTTGGACAAACTATTAATATTAGCTATTTCTGGCCAGCGTTTCAAGTCACGCGGCAGCCATTTCTACTTCTCGGGCAGACCTCGCACGCTTTTGTTCTTTTGTAAGCGTCAATATCTCAGGCCCGTCTGCCGTAACAGCCAGCGTATGCTCGGCGTGAGCCGACGGTTTACCGTCGAGCGTGACAACCGTCCATTTGTCGCTCAACGTACGAGTCTCGTGCGTCCCCATGTTGAGCATTGGCTCTATCGCAAAACAATATCCCGCACGGATCTTCTCCTTAGTGCCGGGCCGGCCATAATTCGGGATCTGCGGCGATTCATGCATATGCCGCCCGATGCCGTGCCCTGTATAGTCACGCACGATGCCGTAACCAAACCTTTCAGCATGCTGCTGTACCGCCCAACCGATGTCCCCGACGCGATTTCCGATCCGACTTGCCTGGATCCCATACTCTAAGCATTCTTCCGTCACACGGATCAGCTGCTTCAATTCTTCCGTTATCTCGCCCACCGGCAGCGTCATCGCAGTGTCACCGACAAAGCCTTGATAAGTCGCGGCCATATCAAGTGACACGATGTCGCCGTCCTTAAGGGGAGCCGTCTTAGAAAAACCGTGGACGATCTCATCATTGACTGACGCACAGATCGCGTATGGGAATCCGTGATAACCAATAAACGTCGGTATCGCTCCGGCGTCGCGAATCATCTTATCCGCGGCGTTGTTCAGTTCCATCGTCGAGATACCGGGCTCTACCATCCCTCGCAATGCCTCACGCACCTCGGCGATAAGTTCGCCGACGGCACGCATTTTGTCAAGGTCTTTTGCGGATTTCGCGATGATCATTTAACAGCCACGGAGGTCACGGAAGAAAGTAGGGAAAAATTGCCCGTCTACGCGATCAATTTTTTGATCGCTTCAAAAATGTTTTCTACGTCGCCGGTCCCGTCCACTTTGGTAAGCCGGCCCGTATTTCCGTAATACTTGATAAGCGGCTCGGTGTTTACCTGATATGTTTCCAGTCTGGTCTTCACGCTGTCTTCGTTATCATCCGCACGATGGTAGAGCATGGTTTCCGGATGATCGTCGCACACGCCCTCGGCTTTCGGCGGTCTCGAGTAAATATTGTAGATCTCGCCGCAAACGGGGCAGCTTCGTCGGCCGGTCAAACGCCGGAGCAATTCGTCCTGCGGCACGTCGATCTCGATCGCTTGGATCTCTTTCCCCTGTTCCTTGGCAAGTTCCTCAAGCTGTTCCGCCTGCACGGCTGTCCGCGGATAGCCGTCGAGAACATATGTACCCTGCGTGTCGGCCTTTGAGGTACGATCGCGAACGATCTTGTAGGTGATGTCATCCGAGATCAACTCGCCCGAGGCCATTATGGCCTGCACCTCGCGAGCGAGCGGCGTATCCAAGGTCTTCATCTCCCGAAACATATCGCCCGTCGAGATCTGGGGAATACCGAGGCGCTCGGCGAGAAGTCTCGCCTGCGTTCCCTTTCCCGCGCCGGGTGCCCCGATGAGTACAACGATCTTATCCATAAAAAAGCAATTACGAATTACGAATCACCAACTAAGGCGCAACTTCGTAATCCGCAATTCCTATCCGCAATTCGCTAGCTCCTGCGGCCGCGTAAGCGTGACCCGGCGCCGAGGAAGCCTTCGTAATTCCTCATCACCAGTTGCGCCTCGATCTGCGCAACGGTGTCCATCGCGACGCCGACGAGGATGAGAAGGCTCGTGCCGCCAAAAAAGAACTGGTATCCAAGGCCGGTCGGTATCCAATTCAAACCCGGTGTCCCCGCAAAAAAAGTGTCGAGCGATGTCCCGATGAACGGCAGCCGAGCAACGCGAAAACCGCTTAGCAGCAACTGCGGAACGAATGCGACAAACGCCAGATACAGCGCCCCGACCGTGGTTAAACGTGTAAGGATCTGATTCAAGTAATCCGCTGTCGGAGCCCCGGGCCGAATACCGGCGATAAAACCGCCGTGCTTCCGGAGATTGTCCGCGACCTCGTCAGTATTGAATATGATCGTTATATAAAAAAACGTGAAGATCACGATCAGCGACAAAAAGACCAACTCATAATACGGATCGCCGCCGTGAAACTGCTGAAAGAATGCAAACACCTGCGACCACGTCGAGGTCGGCTCGTTAGGATCCGGCGGAAACGCCGAGAACAGCGTTTGCGGCATAGCAAGCACCGACGACGCAAAGATCACAGGGATAACTCCGCCCATATTGATCTTCAGCGGCAGGCTCGTCTCCTGGCCGCGGAACGTCTGATTTCCGACCCTGCGGCTCGCGTAACTTATAGCGATATGGCGTCTTGCCGATTCAACATAAACGATCAACGCGATCAGGGCCACCATTACGACGACCAGGAAGATAACCCCAAGCGACTGGACAGGATCGCCCGCACCGACACGGCTCATCACCTGGGTGACGCCGTTTGGCAGGCCGATCACGATACCCGCGAAGATCAACAGCGAAATACCGTTGCCGACGCCGCGTTCGGTGATCTGTTCACCGAGCCACATGACGAAAACCGTACCAGTCGTAAGCGTAATGACGACCATCGCCGTCGCCCACCATGTCTCGGCGATGATGTTGTTCCTGGACAGCCACGTCGCCACGAAGAAAGTCTGGACGGCGCAGAGGACCACGGTCGAATACCGTGTCCACTGGTTCATCTTCTGACGGCCAACTTCGCCCTCTTCCTGGATCTTCTTCATCGCAGGAGAGAGGACTGGCAAAAGCTGCATGATGATCGACGCCGTAATATAAGGCGTCACGCCGAGCGCGAAAACGGAGATAGTTCTGAAGTTACCGCCCGAGAAAAGATCGAGCACGCCGAGTAGCGTTCCCGCGACCTCGCCCCAGACACGCTCGAGCTGAGCGCTGTTGATGCCCGGTGCCGTTACGTGCGCGCCAAAGCGGTAGACAGCCAACATCCCGAGTGTGAAGAGGATCCTCTTCCTCAACTCCGGGATCTTGAACATGTTCTGGACGGCGCTAAAAAACTTCTCCATATATGTGTAATTGGGTGTCGCCCGAGGGTGCTATTCGGCCGCCGCGGCAGCCTTCGTGATCACCGTCGCACTTCCGCCGGCCTTTTCGATCTTTTCTTTCGCGGCCTTGGTAAACCGATGGGCCGAGATCGTCAATTTCTTGGTCAATTCGCCGTTACCGAGTATGACTAGGTCGTGCTTGGCCTTTTTGATCAGCCCGCGCTCGTGAAGAAGCTCCGGCGTGACCTCATCGCCCGCCTCGAAATTCTTCTCGATCTTCTCGAGAGCGATCTCGATCCACTGCTTCTTGAAAATATTTGTAAAGCCGCGCTTCGGCAAGCGACGCTGCAACGGCATCTGACCGCCTTCAAACCCAGGACGGCTCGAGTAACCCGAACGCGACTTCTGGCCCTTGTGTCCCTTGCCGGATGTTTTGCCCAAGCCCGAGCCCGGACCGCGGCCGAGACGCTTTTTCTTATGCGTCGAGCCGGGAGCAGGATGCAGATTGTTCAACGATAAAGCCATCTTTTCCTCTTTATTCAACTATCCGCAGCAAATGCGGGACCTTTGCGACGACACCTCGCGTTGCCGGTGAATCCGGCCGCGTGACCGTCTGGTTGAGCTTCGTAATGCCGAGGCTCTTAACGATATCTTTCTGTTTCTGGGCGTATCCGATCATTGATCTGTAATACTGGATCTTGATCTGGCCGCCGCTTGTTTCTTCTTTCTTCGCCATTTTATACAAGCTCCTCGACCTGTTTTCCGCGGAGCCTTGCGACCTCCATCGGGTCCTTCATCCTCATAAGGCCGTTAAATGTTGCGCGAATGACGTTGTGGGCGTTGTTCGAGCCCAGGATCTTGGTACGCACATTGTGTACACCGAGGCTCTGCAGCACGGCACGCACTGCTCCGCCGGCGATAACACCTGTTCCTTCAGCCGCCGGCTTGAGAAGCACACGGCCCGCGCCGTATTCGCCGATCAGCTCGTGCGGCAGTGTGCCGTCGATAAGCGGAACGCGGATCAAGTTATTCTTCGCAGCCTCCACCGCTTTCTTAATGGCATTCGGCACTTCCTTAGCTTTACCCGTGCCGAAACCTACGTGTCCAGCCTCGTCACCTACAACTACGAGAGCGGCGAAAGACATGTTCTTGCCGCCTTTCACAACCTTTGTTACACGGTTGATCGAGATCAGCTGGTCCTTTAATATCAGGCCGTTCGGTGAGATCCTTTGCTTATTCATTGTTCGTCGTTTCCTCAGCTTCTGCGGCGCCGTTTGCCTCGTGCTTATTCAATCCTGCCTCACGCGTGGCGTCGATCAATGCCTTGACACGGCCATGATAGACATAACCGCCCCGGTCAAATACGACGCTTGAAACACCGGCCTGCTGCGCGCGCTCCGCGATCGCCTTTCCGACTGCCTTTGCCGCATCGATGTTGCCGCCCGTCTTGATGCCGAGCGATTTCTCAGTGGTCGATGCCGTGGCAAGTGTCTTGCCGCTGCCGTCGTCGATCACCTGAGCGTAGATGTGGTTCAGGCTGCGGAATACCGCTAGACGCGGGCGCTCAGCAGTGCCGCGCACTTTCTTGCGGATCCGGCTGTGGACGCCCTGGCGAATGTCTGCTCTGCTCTTCTGTCCCATGTTACTTATTTCCCTGTCTTACCGGGCTTAAGCCGATAATATTTATCTGCGTAACGCACGCCCTTGCCTTTGTAAGCGTCAGGCTTACGCAGGCGGTTCAATTCTGCCGCGACCTGGCCGAGTTTCTGTTTGTCGATCCCGCTCAGCGTGATGGTCGTCTGATACTGGTTGATTGACGTCTTGGTATTCACACGCTCGGCCTTGGCTTCGATGCCCTCGGGCAAGACGTACTCGATCGGATGCGAATAGCCAAGAGCGAAGACGATCTTCTTGCCCTGCACATCAGCCTTATAACCGACGCCGACGATGTCCATGTCCTTCGAGAACCCTTCCGTGACGCCGACAACAGCGTTATTAGCCAGAGCACGCGCCAGCCCGTGAAATGCCGCCTGATCGTCGCTTGACCGCTCCGCCACCAGCGTTCCGTCCTCTTGCTTAAAGCTCACGCCCGCCGGGATCGGGGTTTTCAAGGTGCCCTTGGGCCCTTTGACTTCCATCTCAGCATCGCCGATCGTCACGGTCACACCGGACGGGATGGATATCGGTTTTTTACCAACTCTTGACATAACTCTTGCCCTTAATAAACTTGTGCGAGTATTTCGCCGCCAACATGCTCGGCACGAGCGCGCTTGCCGCTCATCAGCCCCTTGGAGGTCGAGACGATATTGACGCCGTAGCCGCCCAGAACCTTCGGGATCTCGCCCGAGCCTACATAAACACGACGGCCGGGACGCGACACCCGCGACAGGTGCGTGATCGACGACTGCCCCTTCGTATCATAGCGAAGGAAGATGCGGATCATGTATTTCGGCCCTTCACCCTTGGTCGAATAGTTGTTGATGTAGCCTTCTTCCTTTAGGATACGGGCCACTTCCATCTTCAGCTTTGAGCCCGGGATATCGACACGCGCATGCTTTGCGGCTATCGCGTTTCGAATCCTCGTCAGCATATCGGCTATCGGATCTGTCATTCTAATTAAACTCCGTAAATTATTATGGCGGTTCGAACGTTATTGATAACGCCGCCTGCCGTAACTTAAAACTACCAACTCGACTTAACTACGCCCGGGATGTGGCCCTCGAGAGCCAGGCTTCTCAACGCGATACGCGACAAGCCAAATTTACGCAGGTAACCGCGTGTGCGGCCTGACTGTGAGCAGCGATTGCGAACCCGCGAGGCACTCGCGTCACGCGGCATCTTCTGCAGCCGGATCACCGCCTCATCGACCTGTTCGGGGGTCGACCTCGGATCATTGATGATCTTCTTCGCCGCCGCACGCCTCTCCGCATAGAGCTTGACCGTCTCCTTGCGTCGATTGTTTTTTACAACTTTGCTGATCTTTGCCATAAAACTATTGTCTAAACGGCATGCCCAGTGCTTTCAGCAGCGAACGGGCCTGATCGTCGTTTTGTGCCGTAGTAACGATCGAAATGTTCATTCCGCGAGTTTTATCGACCTTATTAAAGTCGATCTCAGGAAAAATAAGCTGCTCGCGAACGCCGAGCGTGTAATTGCCGCGTCCGTCAAAGGCTTTTGCCGAAACCCCGCGAAAGTCGCGAACACGCGGGAGAGCTACCGAGATAAGGCGATCGAGAAACTCATACATCCTCGCGCCCCGGAGCGTTACCATCGTGCCGATCGACATTCCCTGTCGCAGTTTGAACGCAGCGATGGACTTCTTTGCCTTCGTGATCACCGGCTTTTGGCCGCTGATCGCCTTGAGCTCCTCGGTCGCAACATCCAGGATCTTGGCATTCGCCGAAGCCTCGCCCAACCCCATGTTCAAAATGATCTTCTCGATCCGCGGAATCGCCATCGGATTCTTGATCTCGAATTCCTTAGCGAGCGCCGGTGCGATCTCGTTCTTGTATTTCTCTCTAAGTCTGGCCATCGTGTTTTTGACCTTCTCCTTTTAACGTTTGGGTCTCGGTTTCCTTATTTCAGATCTGAAACTTCAGATCTTAAATTTGAGATCTGAGATCTACCGTTTCCAAACTAAAAACTATTCCTTCTCTTCGCCAGCAGATTCGCCACCCTCGGCATCCGGTTTCTTGGTTTCCTTCTTCGCCCAACCGACCTCAGGAAGCACCTTGCCGCTCTTTGCAACACGCACCTTCTTACCGTCGCGCATCTCATATTTCACACGCGTCGGCGAGCCTGTTTCCGGATCAATGAGCGCGACGTTCGAGATACTGACCCACGCTTCCTGCTCGACGATGCCGCCTTCGCGATTGAGCTGCGGCACCGGTTTACGGTGACGCTTGACGATCATTGCACCCTCGACCTTGACCTTACCGTTGCGGGCATCGACTGCGATGACCTTGCCGCGATACGGCTGGCGCTTGCCGGCGCTGTCATACCGGTTATATTCCTTACCCGCGATGAAAACGACCTGGTCGCCGCGTTTTATCTTGCTGTTAACTGTTCCTGTCTTACTCATTTCAGTAAATAGGACGTATGTGTCCCAAAGGTCCTGTGTGTCCTATATCACCTCGGGCGCGAGCGAAACGATCTTCATAAAGTTACGTTCGCGCAATTCCCTCGCAACCGGCCCGAAAACGCGTGTTCCCACTGGCGTGCCGTCGTCCTTAATAAGCACTGCGGCGTTCTCGTCGAAACGAATGTACGAACCGTCCTTGCGGCGGATCTCCTTACGCGTCCTAACGATCACGGCATTGTAAACCTTGCCTTTCTTGGCGGTGCCGTCCGGTGACGCTTCTTTCACGGTTACCTTGATCGTGTCTCCGAGACGTGCGATCTTGCTGGTCGAACCACCGACCGGCATGATCATCTCAACACGTTTTGCCCCTGAATTATCTGCGACCGCCAGGGAGGTCTGCATCTGGATCATAACTTTGTCACCTCAACACTAAACGTCCGCTCTCTGAATGATCTCGACCACACGCCAACGTTTCTTCGCCGACAGCGGCCGCGTTTCGACGATCTTTACCTTGTCGCCGATCTTTGCACCCAGGTCGTCGTGGGCCATGAATTTCTTTCGCTTCTTAACGTACTTGCGATACACCGGATGCTTCACGACGCGGTCGACTCGAACCGTGACTGTCTTGGTCATTTTGTCCGAAGCAACGATCCCGACCTTTTCGGCACGTTTGTGCGTCTTGGCCTTCGCCGACGCCGGTGTGGACGTCACAGCCGACACAACATCTGCCGCAACAGTTCCCACTGTCTCAGCCACGGTCTCGAGAGCCTGCTCGGCCGCTTCAAGGACCGTGTCGACGATCGACGTTTCCTCGGCTGGCGTTTCGGTCGCTTCGGTGGTCTGTTCGACCTCTACTTCGTCTGTCTTCTTCTTTGCCATGTTTTCCTACTCGACGCCTAGGCCGACTTGGCCTCCGACTCTTTCTGGTTCAGCAGTGTATAAACGCGGGCCAATGTCTTCTTCTCGCGGCGAATGTCCTTCAGCACATCGCCAACGCCGAGGGTGCGGCGAAATTTAAGTCGAAACAACGACTCCTTCAGCGCATCGGCCTGGTCCTTGAGGTCCACAACGCTCATTTCGTTTAACTGGTCAAGCTGTTCTTTACGCTTCATCTCTAAACAATGCCTCCTTCGAGGTCAGCACGCGTGACGAACTTGGTCTTGATCGGCAGCTTCTGCGCGGCAAGCTGGAACGCTTCGCGTGCGAGCTCCTCATTAACGCCCTGGATCTCGTAAAGCACTCGGCCCGGCTTCACGACAGCGACCCAATGATCGGGAGCGCCCTTGCCTGAGCCCATACGTGTTTCTGCGGGCTTCCTGGTGATCGGTTTGTCGGGAAACATCCGGATCCAGATCTTGCCACCGCGTTTGACGTGACGCGTCATAGCGATACGAGCGGCCTCGATCTGACGATCGGTTATCCAACCGGCATCCATTGCTTTTAGGCCAAAATCACCAAAGCTGAGCTTTTCGCCGCGCGTGGCCTTACCACGCATGCGGCCTTTCATCACCCGGCGGTGCTTGACCTTTTTTGGCATCAACATAATAAAAACCTCGTGAATCGTGAACTCGTGAATCGTGAATAGTCTCTTTCTATTTACGATCTACGATTCACTATTTACTATCTTCTGTCGTCCCTCCGCGGCCGGCGATCGCGCATCGCCCCGCGATCAACCTTGACCTCATTCATCGGGTCGGTCGTCGTTCCGCGTGCCATTGAAGCGTTCGGGTCAAGGATCTCACCGCGATAGATCCAGACCTTCACTCCGATGATCCCGAACGTCGTCAGAGCTTCCGCAAAGCCAAAGTCCACATCCGCACGCAGGGTGTGCAGCGGCAGGCGTCCCTGCAGAGACCATTCAGTCCTCGCGATCTCCGCTCCGTTCAGACGGCCGGCGATCATGACCTTGATGCCCTGAGCTCCGAAACGCTGGGACTCTTCCATTGTCTTCTTCATCGCACGGCGAAAAGCGATACGCTTCTCGAGCTGCTGTGCGATCTTCTCAGCCTGAAGCTGAGCATTCAGCTCAGGATGGCGGATCTCGAGGATCGAGATCATCACTTCACGGCCCGTCTTACGCGTCAGGTCCTCACGAAGCTTCTCGATCTCAGCACCCTTCCGGCCGATGATGATACCGGGACGCGATGTGTAGATGATGATCTTGAGCCTAGCCGCCGCACGCTCGATATCGATGTGCGAAACACCGCCGCCAGCGAATTTCTTCTTCAGGTCGCGCTTGAGCTGCAGGTCCTCGGCGAGGAATTCGGCGAATTCTTTCTTGGCAAACCAGTGCGAATGCCAGTCCTTGTTGTACCCGACCCTAAAGCCGTACGGATGAACTTTCTGTCCCATATTTATTGTCTTTCGAGTTCCTCGTTGATGTCCTGTTGCTTATCGTCCGCCGGACTTGTTTCGTCAATCGCCGCAGTTGTCTGTGTCTCAACATTCTTGGCATCTGCCACTTCGGCATCGCCCTCGGCCGCCTGTTCCGCTGCGCCGGCATCATCCGACGCCGACACGACCGCCGTTTCTTCCACCGGCTCCGCAGCTTCGTCAGCGGCAGCCATCATGTCCTGCGCCGTCGGCTCCACCGGCGTCGGCACGGTCGCCTCAGCTACCGGCTCCATCACTGTCTCATCCACAGCCGGTTCGGTCGGCTTAGCTTCGAGCTTCGGTTTCGGAGCGGCTTTCTTCTTCTTGCTCACGCCGCCAGCCGCGGCCTTCTTGGCTTGGGCGCCCTCCGCTCGAAGCTGCTTCTCTGTCTTCGGCTGCTCTTCACTTGTCACCTGAATGGTGATATGGCAGTAATGCCGTTGCTCACGGTACGCACGGCCCTGCGGCGCGGGGCGAACGCGGCGACGATTCTTCGTCGGGCCCATATCGACGTAGCATGCGTTGATCCAGAGATCGTCCGGATCGATCGCGATGTTCTCCTGCTCCGCCTTATAGGTCGCGTTCGCGATCGCTGAATTCAGGCATTGAGCGATCGGATCCGCCGCGCGCTTGTCCGTGAACTTTAGGATCGACAGCGCACGCCCGACATTCTCGCCGCGGATCAGATCGATCACGAGACGCGCTTTTCGGGGCGAGCCCTTGAGATATTTTGTCTTTGCTATCGCTTCCATTACTTCCTCTTAGCCATTTTCTCGGCCTTGGTGCCCGGGTGGCCCTTGAACACACGCGTCGGCGAGAATTCTCCCAGCTTATGTCCGACCATGTTCTCAGTAACAAATACCGGAACGTGCCGTTTGCCGTTGTGAACGCCAAAGGTCAATCCGACCATCGTCGGCGTGATCGTCGAGCGCCGCGACCATGTCTTGATCGCCGGCGGCTTCGGACCGCCGTCATTGATGCGGCGAAGCGTTTTCTGAATGCTCAGGTCGATAAACGGCCCTTTTTTCAATGAACGTGGCATATCTTATTTCTCAGATCTCAAATCTCAGATTTGAAATTATTTCCGCCTCCGGTCTTTGACGATCATATTGCTCGTCCGCTTGTTGCGGCGTGTCTTGTACCCGCGTGTCGGCTGCCCCCAAGGGGTTACAGGATTGCGTCCGCCTGATGTTTTACCCTCGCCACCGCCATGCGGGTGATCGACCGGATTCATCGCGACGCCGCGGACCTTCGGACGTTTGCCCTTCCAGCGGTTGCGTCCGGCCTTACCGAGCGAAACGTTCTCGTGCTCAGTGTTGCCCACTTGTCCAACGGTCGCGTAGCAGACCATCGGAACCTTGCGAACCTCACCCGAGGGCATGCGAAGCTGAGCGTAATCGCCTTCCTTCGCGATGATCTGTGCGAATCCGCCAGCCGAACGGACCATCTGGCCGCCCTTGCCCGGACGCAGCTCAATATTGTGAACCTCAGTTCCGAGCGGGATACTCTTGATCGGCAATGCGTTCCCGGGCAGGATATCCGCGTCCTCACCGCTGAGGATCTGCGTTCCGACCTTCAACCCGACAGGAGCGATGATGTAACGCTTCTCACCGTCAAGATAGGTGATCAGAGCGATGTGCGCCGAGCGGTTCGGATCGTATTCGATTTGCGAGACCTTGCCCGGAATGCCGGCTTTATCACGCTTGAAATCGATCACGCGGTAAAAACGTTTGTGGCCTCCGCCGCGGCGGCGGATCGTGATCCGGCCATCGCTGTTGCGGCCAGAAATTCTCTTCTTTGGCTCCAGCAGTGACTTCTCGGGGACTGCGTTCGGAGTCAATTCATCACGCGTCAGGTACGTCTGATAGCGACGTGCCGGTGATGTTGGTTTTAATCTCTTGATACCCATAATTCCTGCTTTGAAATATCAAATTTCAAATTTGAGATCTCTTAGATCGCCTCCGCGTAGTCGACCATCGGCTCGCCCGCACGCAGCGTAACGTAAGCCTTTTTCCAGCTCGGACGGCGTCCTTCGATGCGGCCGCGACGCTTCATCTTGCCTTCGTAATGCACCGTGCGAACAGCAGCAACCTTTACGTTAAAGATCTCTTCGACCGCGCTTTTGATCTCGGGCTTCGTAGCCTTGCGATCGACCTTGAACGTCAGCACCTGGCCGGCCTTGCGATTGCCGCCCTCGTCCGTCGATTCTTCCTTGAGGAGAACGCTCTTTTCGGTGACGACCGGCGATTTTAGAATGTCCCAAACACCCAAATTACTCATCTTCCTTCGCCTCCTCAGCCGCAGGCTCGTCGGCCGGAACTTCCTCCGCCGGTGCCGCTACGTCCTCAGCCGGAGCGACAGTCTCTTCAGCGGCAGCTTCAGCGGTCACAGCCTCATCAGCAGTCGCCTCTTCGATTGGAGCCTCCTCGGCCTTGGCTTCCTTCTCGGCCTTTGGCTTAGCGGCTTTTTCCGCTTTCGGCTTGGCTTCCTTCTTTGGTGCCGCCGCCTCAACGGTTTCAGCAGATTCGCTCGACGGATCGAGCAGACGCGTCAGTTCTTCAACAGCCGCCTTCGAGATCACGAGCTTTTCGTGATAGATGATGTCGTAAATGTTCAGCCCAAAGCTGTTAGTGACCTTGGTCTTCTGCACATTACGCGACGACAGGATCAAATTCGCATTGTCCAGGCTATCGACGATCAGTGTCTTAGCACGCCTTGCGTTCTCGATGAGACCGAGCGATGCGAGAGCAGCGAGAAAGTCCTTCGTCTTTGGGTCTGTGAAAGCGATCTCGTCGATCACGATCAGATTACCTTCGCGAAGCCTCTCGCTCAGTGCCGACCTCAACGCGCCGCGGCGCATTTTCTTCGGCATCTGGTATGACCAGTCGCGCGGCTGCGGTCCGTGGACGTTACCGCCGCCTTTCCACAGCGGCGAGCGAAGCGACGCGATACGCGCACGGCCCGTTCCCTTCTGCTTCCAGAGCTTGCGGCCCGAACCTGACACATTGCCGCGGGTCTTCGTAGCTGAATTGCCGCTGCGGGCGTTCGCGCGGTAATTCATGACCGCCGCGTGGATCAGCGATTCGTTCAGCTCGGCGCCGAAAACGACATCCGACAGGTTGAGGTCGCCGACCTCTTTATTCTTCAAATTGCGAACCTTTACGGTAGGCATAAACTCTCCTAGCTTTTCCTTACGACAACCAGGCTGCCGTTCGCTCCCGGGACTGCCCCGCGAACCATTAAAAGATTGTTCTCGGCATCGACACGGGCGACCGTCAATCCTTTGACCGTCACACGCTCATCGCCCATGTGGCCCGACGATTTGGTGCCCTTGATAACACGCGAAGGGTACGCCGACTGGCCGATCGAACCCGGCTTACGCACGTTCATCGAACCGTGCGACTCAGGGCCGCGTGCGAAGTTGTGACGCTTCACAGTGCCCTGAAAACCGCGGCCTTTCGAACGTCCGACGACCTCGATCTTGTCGCCGTCGACAAATATGTCAGCCTTGACCTGATCGCCAACAGTCGCCTCAGGCTCGCCCGGCAGGCGGATCTCCTTGAGAATGCGTGTCGGCGGCAGGCCGCCTCCCGTCTTCTCAAAGTGTCCCTGCAGCGGCTTCGAAACGTTCTTGAGCCGCACCGGCTTGTCCTCAACGAGACCGAGCTGCACGGCGTTGTAGCCGTCACGGCCCGCCGCACTTTTGGTCTGGACAACGACGCAGGGTCCGGCCTTGATAACGGTCACGGGTGTTACCGTGCCGTCCTCGGCAAAGATCTGCGTCATGCCCAATTTTCTTCCAATGATTCCGCTAACCATA
>CAZWSK010000009.1:0-29714 GCA_964636445.1 uncultured Chloracidobacterium sp. | reverse complement strand
CGACTCACCACAGGTCGTCACGATAGATCAGCCCCGTGACAACCTCGATTTTGTGGCCATTGGGCATTGAGCGGCGGGTGCCGAGACTAATCGAATGCTAAGCCGGCGCACGCGAGGGCGGGCAGAAATGCCCGCGTTCCGACGCCTTGGGTGCACATGAGAGACGCACGAGTGAGCGGATTAGAGTTCTAATTCCGAAAGAAAATCAGCGGCGTTGAGGATCCTTATGCCGCGGTATTCCTTCAGGTCGAGTAGATCTTTGTCGCCTGAAATTATAAGCTCGCATTCGCCGGAGACCGCACATGCGATGACTGCGTCGTCATCCGGATCGCGAAGGACGACCTGGTCTATGTCAGTCACTTCTATCAGTTCGGCGAGCGCTATGTACTCGTCGAGTATTTCGTCTACCGACGAATTGACCGCTTCGATCCGTTGTCGAAACCTGTCGCGGCGGAGAACGTCGTCAAGCTCGGAGATCAGATCACGGCTCGTGAAGATATCTATTACACCGTCGCTCGCGGCGTCCAGCACTCGTCTAGGATTTCCGCCCCACAGAAAGGCCGATACTACAAGGTTAGTGTCGACGGTGACCCTCATTTAGGAGGTCCGGCGTTCGCGTCGTTGTCTACGAACAGCGGCGATCTCCTCGGCGATCTCTTCTTCCGTCGGCGGGTCGGGCAGGGCGGCGAGGCGGTCCATAGTGTCAAAGAGTCTATTGACCTTCCGGCGGCGGATGGCCTCCCTCAGCAGCGAGTTTATGATGAATGGCTTAAACAGGCCCATTTCTTTCGCTTCATTAGCGAGGTCGTCGGGTAATGTTAAGACAACTTCTGACATAATATCTCTCCGAACAAATTATAACTCAAGATGCAAGGGGTGAGCGGTCGCATTGGAGTCGGGGAGAAAGAGCGGGGGTAAACCGCCCTTCCTGACAACTATTTGAGCTCGAGTGCTGAAGTGTTAGATCGGAGCTTAGTTCTCGTAGGGTTTTAGCTGGTCGGTGATCTTTAACTTATCACCGACTACGACGATGGCCATTTTGTCTTTGACTAGGTATTTTTTGGCCATTGCGGTGACGTCGGCCGGGGTGACGGCTGAGAGGCGGGAGATGTAGGTGTCGAGGTAGTCTTTTGACAGTTCGTTGTAGTTTATGTTCTCGAGCTGGCCGATGACGCCGGTGCGGGAGGAGTTTTGGAGGACGTAGATGCCGACGAGGTAATTTTTAATTCCCTGGAGTTCGGCCTCGGACGGAGCTTCTTTTTGGAGGCGTTCGATCTCATAGAGGATCTCTTTGATGGAGGCGCCGGTGTGTTCGGTGGTGACGTCGGCGTTTTCGATCCAATAGCCCGTGTTGAAACGGCTCCAGACAAAGCTGCCGGGCGAGTAGGTATAGCCCTTGTTCTCGCGGATGTTGGCGGTGATGCGGCTGCCGAAGCTGCTGCCGAGGAGCGAGTCCATGACGGTGAATTTGATGAAATCATCGTCGGACGGTGACATCGCGGGCATACCGAGATAGATGGTCGATTGCGGTGCGCCCGGGCGGTCGATCACGTCGAGCGAGTATTTAGCGGCGACCTTCGGCACGTTGCGGATGGGCTCGGGGCCTTTTTTCCAGGTGCCGAACTCCTTCTCGATCGCCTTCTTCAATTTTGCCGCGTCGAACTGTCCGACGACGTACAGGTGCGTGCGAGCTGCGCCGTACTGGTTGTAATAAAAGGACTTAACGTCCTGCATCGTGTATGCCTTGAGGCCTTCTTCGGTCGGGAAGATCGAGCCGTAGGCGTGATTTGGGAAGATCACCTCGCGGAATTTTTCCCACGCGATGGTGCCGGGCTGGGCCTTGCTTATGGCGAGCTCGCGAAGCTTGTTGGCACGGACCTTTTCGAGGTCGTCGGCGGCGAACTTCGGATCTCGCACCACATTGGCCAGCAGGGACAGAAATCTTGTGTCGAACTCGGACAGAACTTCGCCGCCAATGATCGTCTTGTCGGTTGCGGCAGACGTGAAGATGCTGCCGCCCATCTCGGCGGTCTCAAGCGCTATCTGTTCCGCCGTGCGGTTCGTCGTGCCCTCTTTGAGCAAGGTCGCGACCATGTCGGAGATCCATCGCGTTTCGCGAGTCTCGTTGAGCGAGCCGGCGCGCACGATCGCCTGCATAGCGACCTTTGGGATCGAGCCGTACTCGACGAGCGTCACGCGCATGCCGTTGTCGAGCGTGTAGGTGTCCTGCTTGGGAAACACGAACGGTTTGGGCTGTCCGCCGGAGGGCGGGGTCTCTTTTTGAGCGAAGCTGGTGACGGAAGTCAGGAGGAGAATTCCCGCAAAGACGCAAAGACGCAAAGGAAGGGCTTTATTTTGCATTTTGAATTTAGAATTTTGCATTGCTGTTACTCCGCGGTGGCTGATTTTTCGACGTTTAAGATGACAACGGTGCGATTTGTTTTGCGCAGGTACTCTTGAGCCGTCTTTCGGATGAGAGCGGGCGTAACCTTTTTGAAGTTCGCCTCGATCTGGTTGATGTTTTCGGGTTTGTCGTCAAAGAGGGCAAAGCTCGCGAGCAGGTCGGCGCGGCCGAAACCGCCGAATTGCGTCATCGTGTCGTAGAGGCCGCTTCGCAATTTGACCATCGCGCGGTCGATGTCCTTTTGCGTGACGCCTTTATCGTGGACGTGCGTCATGACGGCGTCGACGCGTTCGAGTATCTCCTGCGGCGTGTATTTGTCGTCGTGGATCAGGTCGACGGTGAAGAGCATCGGGCCGTTGTAATTGAACATGTTGCCGAGATAACCGTTGATGCCGCCGTTAAGTCCGCTGGTGTAATTTTTGCTCTTTACGAGTTCCTGATACAGCATCGAATCCTCGCCCTGGAGCAGGATCTGATCGAGCAGGCCCATCGCGTAATACTCGGGCGTGCCGCGTTTGGGCATTTGATAGCCGAATCCGACGGCGGGCTTTTTGGCGAGTTTATCGGTGCGGGTGACGACCTTTTCTTTCTCCTGACGCGGCTCGGTCAGCTCGGGCAGGGGCTCGGGCTTTTGCGACGGTATTTTTGAGAAGTATTTGTCGACCCAGCCTTTGACGGCCTTTTCGTCAAAGTCGCCGGCGACTACGAGAACGGCGTTTTGCGGCTGGTAATACTTGGCCGCGAATGCCTTAGCGTCGTCGAGCGTCGCGGCCTCGAGGTCTTTGAGGTCGCCGTAGAAGTTGTGTGCGTTGTACCAATTGGTGAACGCCGCCATCGGCAGGTCGATCCACGGGAACGAGCCGTAGGGCTGGTTGAGGACGTTGACTCGGACCTCGTTTGAGACGACGCCTTGCTGGTTGACGAGATTTTCCTGCGTGATGTCGAGCCCGCGCATACGGTCGGCCTCGGCCCAGAGAACGGTCTCGGTCTTGTGGGCCGGGACGACGGCGAAGTAGTTCGTGAAATCGAACCGTGTCGAGCCGTTGAGGACGCCGCCGTTCGACTCGACGAGGCGGATGAATTCCATTTTGCCGAGGTTCTTTGAGCCCTGGAACATCAGGTGCTCGAATAGATGCGCAAAGCCCGTGCGGTCGCGAGGCTCGATACGGAAGCCGATGTTGTAATACACGGCCACGGTCGTTAAGGGCGCCGAGTGCTCCGGCGAGAGCACGACCTTTAGGCCGTTGTCGAGCTTGTAATAGGTCACGGGCACCTTGATGCCGGACGCTTTTTGGGCGAACGCGGCCGGGGCCAACGACACTAGAAAGGCGGCGGTGAGGGCGAACGCGGCGATACCGCGAGGTAGAGATCTCATAATCACTCCGTATGGACTTACAGACATTATTCGAATTTTAGCGGGAAATTGTTTCAACGCGTAACGGTTACGTTGTTTGCGGCGAGCGTCGTGCCCATGGCGCGGCGGAGTTCGGATATGGCTTTGTTAAGGTCGGTGCGGGCTTGCAGCTCGCGGGCGCGGGCGGCGGCGAGATCGGTCTGGCGTTCGAGGACCAGAAAGAACGTCGTGGTGCCGGCGCGGAATTGACGCTGCTCGCTGGCGTACAGTTCCTCGGCGGCGATGCGTGCGTCAGTGGCGGAGGCGAGACGTGACTCTGCCGATCGAAGCGCCTGAAGCGTGTTGCGGACGTCGGCCTCGATGAGCTGCTCGACCTGCGCGCGGTTATTGGCGAGACGGTCGCCCTCGACCAGTACGCGGCCGAGATTTGCTTTGGCCGTACGGTTTCTGAGCGGAAAGCTTATCTGCACGCCGGCCCGATAGGTGGGGAAGTCCTGTGCGAGCAGGTTGCCGAGCGATGTGAAGTAGCCGCCGCGCAGATTGTCCGGGACGTTTGCCCCGCCGCCCGACGCGAGCGGATTGGGCGTACCGGCAAGGCCGGACGACGTGTAGGAACCGACGAGGTCGATCTGCGGCTTGGTCTGGTTGCGGTAGAACTTCTGGTCGATGCGATTGATCTCCTCCAGGCCATCGTATTGGGCGATCTCGGGACGATTTTTGAACGCCTCGGTCAGAGCGACCTCGACGCCGATCTGCGGCGGCGCGACGTCATCCGGCGTGACCGGCGTGAGCGGCCGTGACCATTCGGCCGACGAGCGGTCGGGCAGGAGCAGAGTTTTTAAGGAATTCTCGGCACGCGTGACCGCTTCTTGAGCGGCGAAGATCGCTTGTTCGAGCGTCGTGATCTGGGCGTTTGTGGCGACGATCTCTATCGGGGCGAGCACGCCTTGCGCCACGAGGCGACGGTTGCTTTCGAGCTGTTCGCGAGCCTGGACTAGCGTCTCGTTTTGCACCTGCAGATTCCTCAGCGCAAAGACGAGGTCCCAGTAGGACTGCTCCACATCCGAAATGACCGCGATCGCCCGTGCCTGCAGTTGAGAGTCGGAGATCTCGATGTTGCGTTTGGCGATCTCGATCGAGCGGCGGTTGTTGTCGATGCTGCGGTTGCGCCACAGCGGCTGAACGACGGACGCTGTGAGGGCCGAGGGGAACTGAGGATTTAGCGTGGCATTGCGGTTGGAGGTGTTGGTGCGTGACGAGTTAAAGATCACGTCATACGAGCCGCCAAAACGCGGCACAAAACCCGACAGGCCGATGTCGTTATAGAATTGCCGCTGAGTGACCTTACCGTCGACCGCGCCGCCAATGGTCGAGGCCGTCGGTGTCGTGCGGCTTTCGTAGAAGGTTTGAGAATTAAACAGCGGATCGTAAACGCCTCGAGCAGCCCTTAGGTTGAATTCCGCTATCTGTGCGTCGTTGCGGGATACGTCAATGTCATTGTTGTTCGCGAGCGCCATTTCGATGGCGGCATCAAGTGTAAGGGACAGCGGGTCGCTGACGTTCACGCCCACGCGGTCGGCGGCTGGAAGCGGCCTTTGCGGTGCGTTAAACGTAGGGGGCGTCGGCAGCGGATCGTCGGGCGTCGGCGTAGGCGACTGCGCCGATGCCGCGGCGACGCCGAGGACTATTAGGCCTAACACGCTCAGGGAGCGAAAGATGCTTCCGGTCCGGTCCATGTTAAGCAGCGTCGGCCCCCGAATCGGTCTTGCGACGTTTGAAAATTGAGAAAATGCTGCCGACGCCGCGCGAGACCTTTTGCCATGCCGCCGTCTCGGCCGCGTCGTCAAATAGCGAATAGAAAACCGGCACAGCGAGCAGCGTAAGCAGCAGGCAAAGCGACTGGCCGCCGACGACGAGAATGCCGATCGAGCGGTTCGTCGCGGCGCCCGCGCCGCTGCCGAGGATGAGCGGGATCATTCCCGCGATCAGCGCGATCGTTGTCATCAGGATCGGCCGCAGACGGTCGCGGTTCGCCTGGATGATCGCATCGTAACGGCTCATGCCCTGTGAGCGCAGGTTGTTTGTGTGGTCGATCTGAAGGATGGCGTTCTTTTTGACTATGCCAAACAACAGCAAGATCCCAAGTGCCGAGAAGATATTGAGCGTTTGGCCGGCTATAGCAGTAGAGATCAACGCGAATGGCACGGCCAGCGGCAGTGTCAGCAGGATCGTCACGGGGTGAATGAACGACTCGAACTGCGCCGCGAGGATCAGGTACATGAAAACGAACGAAAGCAGGAATGCGTAGAGAAAGGCGTTATACGCTTTCTGCAATTCCTTCGACTGGCCGGTCACGCCGGTCACATACTCGGCGGGCATGTTGAGCTGGTCGGCGATGCGTTCCATTTTGGCGATCGCGTCAGACTCGGACGCGTTCGGCGGCAGGCCGGCTGAGACGGTGACCTGGCGCTGGCGATTCAAGCGACTGATGGACGACGGCGACGTTCCCTCGGCGATCTTTATCACACGATCGAGATCGACCGTACCGCCGTTTGACGAGCCGACGGTGAAGTAACGGAAATTACTGCGGTCGCGGCGATACGCCTCTTCGGCGCGGACGACGACGTCGTATTGGCGTGAATTCTCGCTATACGTCGAGACGATCTGGCCGGCGGACATTATGTTCAACGCCTGCGCGACATCGCCGGCCCGCACGCCGAGATCCGCGGCCTTTGTGCGGTCGATGGTTACGCGGACCTCCGGATTGCCGACCTCGATCGAGGTGTCGGGATCGCGATAGATCGGGTCCTTTTTCATCTCGTCCACCATTGCGTTGGCGTACTCGGTGAGCTTTGCCATGTCGGGGCCGGCGATGAACATACCTACGCCCGAGCCGCCGCGGCCCAATCCGATGCTGCCGGCGATGGAAGAAGAAGCGGAAACCGAGACCTGATAATCCTTTGACGAATATTTGCGGGCTATCTGTCGCGTTTGGTTAATTAGGTCGGCTTGTGATTTCGCACGCTCCGAAACGGGTGCGAGCGAGACGTTTATAAAACCGTTATTCGACCCCGAGCCGCGGCCGAAGCCGGCGAGGATCAGAGTATTCTTCACGCCCGGGACTTCCGCTCGAATATCGCGGGCGATGCGGTCGAGCATCGACTGAGTGGCCGATAAAGACGTGCCCTGCGGCCCGCGCAGGTTTACCTGGAAAAGCGACTCGTCCTCATCCGGCAAAAATGCCATACCGACGAACTTGTACAGCGGCACGATCGACGCGACCGTGATGATGCAGATAAGCACGACGGCCCAGCGAAAACGCATCGCCAGCCTCAGCAGCCACGTGTAGGTTCCCTCGACGGCTCCATAGATGCGGCCGGATTTGGAACTGGTTTCTTGTTTCGAGCTTTCAGCTTCTGGTCTATCCTCGGCCGTCTGTTCTTCACGAGAAACTTGAAACTCGGAACCAGAAACGTCCTCTTTCTTCCGCTTGATCCATCTCGCCGCGAGCATGGGCGTTAGCGTAAAGGACACGATCAGAGACACGGCGATAGCGGCCGCAGCGGTCAGGCCGAAGGACGACATAAAGCGGCCGACGATGCCGGTCATGAATCCGACAGGAATGAAAACTGCTAGCAGCGAGAGCGTCGTCGCAAGCACGGCGAGGCCGATCTCGCGGGTGCCCTCGACGGCGGCACGAAATGGATCCATGCCTTTTTCTTCGACGAAGCGGTAAATGTTCTCGAGCACGACGATCGCGTCATCGATGACGATGCCGACCATCAGCGTGAGCGCGAGCATCGTCATCTGGTTAAGCGAATAACCGAATGCCGCGATCGCCGCAAATGACGCAATGATCGATACCGGAATCGCCAACGCGGCTATGATCGTTGAGCGGAAATTCCAAAGGAACAGGAACACAACGATGGCCGCGAACAGGCCGCCGAGAACGAGGTGCTCTTCTATGGCGGTGAGCGAGTTTTGAATAAATTCGGACTGGTCGCGGATCAGCGCGACCTTCATATCATCCGGCAGGTTCGGGATGATATTGGCCATGCGCGTCTTTACGGCGTTTATGACGGCGATGGTGTTGGCACCGGCCTGCTTGCGGACACCAACGGAGACAGCGGGCGTGCCGTCGAGTGATGCGGCGGATGACGGCTCACCGCCGGTCTTTTCGACCGTCCCGATGTCCTTGATCTTGATGGGAAAGCCGTTTCGCGTCGCGATCACGACCTCGTTGAACTGCTCGACCTCAGTCAGCTTGCTCATCGTACGCACCCCGAGAGTTCGCTGGCCCTCGACGATCGAGCCGCCGGGCATTTCCTGATTCTGCGAGCGGATAGCCGCCGTGACCTCGGTGACCGCGATATTAAACGCACGCAGCCGGTCGGGATTCGCGTTGATCCTGATCTCCGGCTGGCGAGAGCCCCACATAAAGACCTCGCCAACGCCGTCGGCGCTCTCGATGCGTTTTTGGATCAGCTCCTCGACCTGCTCGCTGAGCTCCATCACGTTACGCGGCGCGCTGATCGTGTACATCAGGATCGGCTGCGAATCGGGATCGCTCTTTTGCGCTGTGGGCGGCTCGGCAGTGTCGGGCAGGCGTCTGAGGACAGTGCTGAGCTTTTGCTGGACCTCTTGGAACGCGACGTCAGGGTCTTTTTCGAGGTTGAACGTGAGCGTGACGTTCGAACTGCCCCGCTGTGAGCTCGAACGCATCTCTTCGACGCCGGGAACCGTGTTTAGCGCGCCTTCGATGATGTCCGTGATCTCGGTCTCGATCTCCTCGGGCGCCGCTCCGGGATTGCTCGTTCGAACCGAGATCGTCGGCAGGTCGATCTTCGGGAAACGGTCCACGCCAAGCGTAAAGAAGCTGAACCCGCCCACGACCGTCAAAAACAAGACGATCACGGTCGCGAAAACCGGTCGATGAACACAAATTTCAGCCAGCCACTGCATAACCGAACAAGATGGGTCGAATAGGACCCATAGGACCTATCGGTCCGCTAGAACGCCACCTTTGCCCCCTCAAATAGTTGATCGAGGTTACTCGTTGCGACTGTTTCATCCGCCCCGATGCCGGAGAGGATCTGCCATGCGTCGCCTTCTTCGATGCCGAGTTGGACAACGCGGAGCTTGGCGATGCCTTCCTGGATGGCGAATACGCGGTATGACTGCGTCGTCTCGTCATAGTAGACGGCAGTTTTCGGGACGAAGACGCCGCGGCTGCCGCCTTCGCGGTTGATGCGGACGGTAGCGAACATTCCCTGTCGCAGGGCGTTGTCGCCGTTCTCGATGGTCGCCTCGACCTGAGCGGAGCGAGAGATGGGATCGACGGCCGGATTGACGGCAACTACGGTCCCTGCAAATCGGCGGTCTTTATACGCATCGACCTGAGCGGAAATGCCGCGTCCAACGGTTACATAAGGAACGTCAGCTTCGGCGACCTGGATCAGGATCTTTATCGGATTTGTCCGAAGGATCGTTGCGATGACGGTCGCGGTCGAAACGAACTCACCAACGGCGACGGGACGAGCGCTCACGTAGCCAGAGAATGGAGCGCGAACGACAGTATCGGCTATGGCTTGTTGCGCCTCAGCAACCTGAGTCTGCGCAGAGGCGACATCTGCCTGAGCACTGACGATGGCCTGGTTGCTCTGTCGGGCCGTGTTGATCGCGGCGTCGAGCTGCTGTTTTGCTGCATTCGAACGCGCACGCGCGGTGTCGCGGGCGGTGCGGTATTGTTCGTATGTGATCATCGCGACGTCGCCGGTGCCGGTGAGTTCGCGATAGCGTTTTTCGTTAGCCTCAGCCTGGCGGAGCTCGGCGAGCGCTTGTTCGTAATTGGCGTTCGCCGCTCGGACCTCGGGGATCGTCGAGGCGTTGAACTTGCCGCCGGGCCCAAGGCCCAGCCGTGCCTCCGCCTGGCGAACCGCCGCCTGCGCCTTGTTTACCGCAGCCTGTGCGGACGAGAGCTGCAACCGCGCGTCGCGGTCGTCGATCTTGGCGATCAGGTCGCCGCTTGAGACAAATTGCCCGACGTTGACACCGATGTTCGCGACCTTGCCGGCGACCTTAGGCGCGACATCGGATTTCTCCTCGGCCGTGAAGCTGCCGGTCGCCTGAATGACAGCGGCGACGTCGCGTGATTCGCTTTGGGCGACAGTAATGGCGATCGGCGGCGGTTCTGCATCGGTGTTAGCGTTGCGTGCAGTCCTGTTGCCGCCAGACGAACCGCAGGCTGCGGCGAAGACGCCGGCCAAACACAAAATTGCTGTGATGCGTAACCTGATCATAGGTGTCTAAATACCGTATTCTATAACACCGGCACCCATTGTCGGCGCGGGAACACTGTAAAGATTTGTCAACGATTATGGGCATCAAACGTGAATTTTGCCTATCTAAATGGTAGAGTTTTATACGCGAGAATAAACGAAGTTAGCTATGCAAGAGATAACCGCTACTGAGCTAAAGGCCCGAATGGATGCGGGCGAGGACATTCAACTAATAGATGTGCGGCAGCCTGATGAGCACGAGTTCGCCCGCATCGAGGGCGCAAAGCTCATCCCGCTCGGTGAGATCATTGCCCGAAAAGACGAGATCGACCCGTCGCGCGAGACGGTGATCCATTGCAAAATGGGCGGCCGGAGCGCAAAGGCGATAATGGCCCTGCAGCAGGCGGGATTTACAGGCAGCCTCAGCAATATGGCCGGCGGCATCACTGCGTGGTCGAACGACGTCGACCCGAGCGTGCCGAAGTACTAATCGGACAGGTCGATCGCCTGTGCCATTCGAATCACTTTCATTCCTTCTGCAACCTCAGTGCGGCAGGCGATGACGGCTTTTTCTTTGCCATCGCCTTTGTCGAGCCAGACCTGGCATTCGAGACATGTACCGTTCCAGCAGAGGTCGGCGTAGGAAATTGTCTCCATCGACAGAAACTGAAAACACCTGAGAAGCGAATTGTTTTCCGGGACCAGACGGCGTTCGCCGAGGATCTCGATCTCGATGAGGCGGTCGTAGGGTTGGAAAATGTCGGACATGTTACGCTCGGCGCCGGTTCGCTAGATTATCTTATCCAAAAGGTGTAGGTTTGAATATATGGCAATAGTGATGTACGTGAAGCCCGGATGCCCGTATTGTCAGCAGGCGCGTGACCATTACAAAGCCAACGGGATCGAGTTTACCGAGTACGACGCACAGACCGACAAGTCGCATCAGCGCGAGATGCTCGCATTAACGAACGGCGATCCGACGGTGCCGGCGATCATCGAAAACGGCGTCTGGAAACAGTCCGGCTGGGGCGACCCGCCGCGCGGCTGAACGGTGCACCCGTGAGGCCGGCAGGTTGTCAGGCCAGAGATTTTAGATTTTTGATTTTGGATTTTGGATTCACGGACTTAAACTTGGCGTTTCGCGCTGGGCGGTCCGGTAGATTTTGGAGCGTTCCAAAGTCTAAGATCCGGAATCCAAAATGCGTTTATGGTTGGTTCGCAAATTAACCAATACAAGATCCTCGAAAAGATCGGTTCCGGCGGCCAGGGCACTGTTTACAAGGCCCTAGACACGAAGCTCAATCGGCAGGCCGTCATCAAAATCCTCCCGCCGGACCTTACGAAGAAGACAGCGAATTTCAAACGTTTTGAACGCGAGGCGCAGCTCTGCTCTCAGCTCGACCATCCGAACATCTGCACGATCTACGACTTTAACGACGACAATGGCACGTACTATATCGCGATGCAGTATGTCGAGGGTAAGAACGTGCGGCAGCTCGTCGCGGGCCGTCCGCTCGAGCTAAAGAGCGCGCTGTCGATCGCCATTCAGGTCACTGATGCCCTCGCTTACGCTCATTCAAAGAACATCATTCACCGCGACATCAAGGCCGGCAACGTGATGGTCACCGACGGTGGGCAGGTCAAGATCCTCGATTTTGGGCTCGCAAAGCTCCTCGAGGATGAACAGATCTCGGAACACGAGGGCCATGACCGTACAGAAATAACCGAGCTAGGGATCCCGTACGGCACAGCAACGTATGCCGCGCCCGAGCAGGCCCGCGGCGAGCGTGCGGATGAGCGGTCGGATATATTCTCGACCGGCATTTTGCTCTACGAGATGCTGACCGGAATCTGGGCGTTTCAAGGAAAGACTGTCATCGACGTGCGGCATCAGGTACTTTATGGCACGCCCAAGCCGCTGGCCGAGATGCGAAAGGGCGCGTTGCCGCCGCAGCTTCAGCAGATCATCGACAAGGCACTCCAAAAGGACCCGAAGGACCGTTATCAAAAGATCTCGCAAATGCGCGACGAACTGAGGGCCGTGATGCAGCAGGTCGCCGGACAGCAGTTGATGCCGTCTGATACATACGCACCGACTCACGCCGACGGAAGTGCCGTCAAGCGGATGCTCAACTGGTTCACGGGTAAATCGACTCCCGAATCGACCAGCTCGCAGTCGTTCCCGTCACAGATCTCGTCGAGCCAGCCGTCGTTCTCGCCGGACATCTCGATGACGGCGACCGGAACGGAGAAGAAGAGCGTCGCCATTCTGCCGTTTCAGAACATGAGCCAGGACGGAGCGACGGCGTTTTACGAATTCGCGCTTGCAGACGCGGTCATTACCGAACTCGCGCAGATTCGTTCGATCATCGTCCGGCCGTCGTCGGTCATCGCAAAGTACCAGGGCCGCGAGGTCGATCCACGTGAGGCTGGCAGGGACCTTCGCGTTCACGCCGTGCTGTCGGCTGGCTTTATCCGTGCGGGTGACAAGCTGCGTGTTACCGCCCAGCTGCTCGATGTGGCGACGGGCGACATTCTTTGGTCGGACCGGATCGACGCCGAGGGCAGCGACATTCTCGCCCTGCAGGACCAGATCGCGCACCGCATTTTGGAAGGTTTGCGTTTAGAACTCACCGACCTCGAGGCCGAGAAGCTCGGCAAGCGTGCGACCGACAATGCTGAGGCATGGGAAGAATACCTGCGGGGCCGCGATCACTTCGGGCGGTTCATCTTCCGCACCATAGACGCCGAGGACTGCGACGCGGCGATAGCGTGCTTTAAGAGGGCGATCGAGCTCGATCCGCATTTTGCCTTGGCATACAGCGGCCTCGGGGCCTGCTACGCAAATCGCGTATTCAAAGGCCTCGGAGAGCCTGAGGATTACACCTACGCCGAAGCAGCGTTCGGCAAAGCCTTTTTCTACGACCAGAACGTCGTCGAGGCCCGCGTGCTGATGGTGATGATCTACATGGCCCGCGGCGAGAAGAAAAAGGCACGCAGCGAGATCGAATTGCTGCAGAAGCAGTTTCCGAATGACGCGGCCCTTTACTTTGTTACCGGCGTCATCAACCGGCTGGACGGCAAGTACGATGAATCGCTCAAAGCGTTCGAAAAGCTCATTCGTCTCGACCCTGCGGCCCGCGCGGTCGCGGCCTACAATCGGGCGCGTATCTTCATCTATAAACGCGAGTTCGATAAGGCGAATGAGGAACTGGACAAGGGCTTTAAGGTCGAGCCGAACCATCCGATGCTCAAGATCTTTCGATCGGGCGTGCTCTATTACACCGGCCACAAGCAGGAAGCGATCGATACCATTCGGAAGGTCTTGAAAGAGAATCCACGAATGGACGGCATCAAACCGCTCTTTGCGATCTACCTTGCCGGCTCGGGCCTTGCCGATGAGGCCCGCGAGCAGCTGACCGACGACGCCCTGGCGATCTCCCGCTCAGACCACGACATGGCCTATTGGGTTGGCGCCACGTACGCCCTTCTCGGGGACAAGGACCTCGCATTCAAATGGCTCAACAAAGCCGTGCGTCTTGGCAATCAGAACAAGCCCCATTTTGAGAACGACGTCAATTTGGAAAGTCTCCGCTCGGATGAGCGTTGGCCTGAGTTGATAGAGAAGATCGAGACAAACGGGGATTAGCCTCGCTCACACCGCATAAATTGTCAAAGAGCTTTCCTCGCGGCCGCCATTCGCTCCGCGGCCGTCATCGGAAGCTTGGGCGGGTCGGCGGGTTTGGCCTCGGGCTTAAGAGTATCGTTTCGCACGAGGAAACGAATGTACTCACTCACCGACGAAAAGAATCGCTTTCGGGCCGCGTCACGGATCGCCGCGTACATGTCTTCAGAGACTGAAATAGTGATAGTCTGCCGCATCCAGATCCTCCGATCTTAAAAAGTCGGCGGGACACCTCATGAAACAAGCCCGCTCAAGTCGTTGTTCCGCAGCAGCTTAACCTTCATTGCGTTTCCAGCGTCCCGCTGTGTCCCGCGGGGTGTCCCGGCCTGTAGCGGGACAGCTAACTCATTGATACGATTGATGTTAGCCAGACAAATTTCACTGTCCCACCGATTTTAAAAAAACTAATTACATTGTCTTACAGCCACTGCAAAGCTCGCGCCCTAGCGTGCGAGATATGCAACAACGTATCACAGGGTCAGGGCCCTGTCAAGGCATATTTTTAGAAACGGTATTATCGAGCACCCGTGAAACGGAATACGAATTCGTTGCAGCCCAGGCCGACACCGCCGGTCGTTATTTTGGTAAGAGTAAAGCTGCGAGCTTTGTAAAAGTCAAAGATCTGATCGACAGTCGCGACCTCGTACGGGTAGCCGCCGACCCAATCGATGATGTCGTGCCAGCGATTCATTCCACGGGCGTTCTTGTAACGTGTCCATGAGTGGACGTATTCCGACGGTTTGAGACGGACGAGGGCCGATACCGCGCGTTTTAATTCCTCGGGGATAGAAGCCGCGATGGCGAAAGGCGTCTTGAGCACTCGCGGCAGTCGACAATAGGTCTTCTTGATCCAATGCCAACGACGCGCCTGGCTGCCAGTGTCGTTATAGATCGCGATGAAGAGCTTTCCGCCGGCCTTCGTCGGGATGACGGCGTTCTCCAGTGCTCGCCACATCTCGCCGGTGTGATGTAGGACTCCCCATGAGTAGACGACATCGAACGTGCCTAAGCTTTTGAGATAGTCTGCATCGAGGGCCGAGCCTTGCTCGACCCGCCAGTTTGGGTCGTTAGGGAAATAGCGGTTGCGGAGTTCCTGCGTGCAGGCGAAGCTGTTTGAGTCAAAATCGAACGAATGCACCTTTGCACCGAGCCGCCTCGCGGCAAGCGAAAATAGCCCGCTGCCGGAGCCAATGTCGAGAAACGTCTTCCCCTCGAGCGTGTCGACCTCGAGCATCTCCTTGAGCGAATCTTCCGCTTTAGCTATACGCTCGTCGTCGAGCACGGCGAGGAATGCGGCCCAATTCTTCCCAAACTCGAACCTCTCGCCGGCGGTGACCTCTGACTGATGTTGTAGGGCTATTGTGTCCATTCTTCTTAATTGTTAATTGTTAATTGGCGAATTGTGAATTGGTTAAGAAAGCCTTTTTCGACCAATTTACAATTAACAATTATCCAATTAACAATTGTCGCAGTTCCTCAACTTTTGCTTCCCAGCTTTCGTCTTTGATCGCGTCGCTTACTGCGGCTTTGGGCTTGCTCGACGACAAGGCCGCCTCGATCTTGGAAATAAAGTCCGAATGATCCGTGCCCACCAGAACGTCTTCGAGAACGCGGACCTCGGGAATGTCGGTCGAGACGACGGGCAAGCCGGCGGCGAGGTATTCGCGCACTTTGAGCGGATTGGCGGCGAGCGTCAATTCGTTGATGGCAAAAGGGTTCAGGGCGACGTCGAAGGCCGCGCAATATGCCGGCAGATCAGCGTACGGTTTACGGCCAAGGAGGTGAATGTTCGGCACGCCATCTAGAACCTTTATCTTTTCCTCGGCGTCGACCGCGACCTTGCCGATGAGGACGACCGAGCCATTGGCGAAATGTTCCGCTGTCTTCTTTATCAGCTCGTAATCGACCCAATCGGCCAACAGGCCGTGAAAGCCAATTATCGGCCGCGGCAGGTCTGCGATGTCGGCGGGTAACTCCAGACCGCCATCGACGGCTTTGCGAAAGTGCTGCCAATCAGTGCCGTGGCGGATGACGTGCGTATTTGGATTGAGGTGCCTTTTTGTATCGAACAGGCGTTCGGCGGAGACGACCACGAGGCCCGCCTTGCGAAAAAGGTCGTCCTCGATGCGTTTCAGGCCATCCGTAACGCCCGTAAATGCGGTGTATTCGTCGACGCAATAATAGATCAGCTCGCTCTCGCCGAGGCGGCCGGCGATCATGCCGGCAGCAGGGTTGAAGACCATGTTGACGACGCCTTTGAAGCCGAGCTTTCGCATCGCCGCCTTGATCTGGCGAACGAGAAACGCCTGGTTGATCGAAACGATATTTTTGCTGCCGTATGCGGGAATGGCGAGCGGATTGAGGACGTGAATATTAGGCTCGACCTCGCGGATCGGTTCGGTAAAGCTCTTTAGTTTGTTAAAGATACGTGAGACGTCTTTGCTCGACGCCGTGGGCATTCGGTTGGCTATCGCATTGACCCAGAGCACGCGGTTGTCGCGAGCGAGGATTCGCATCAGGTGTGTTTTTGACAGCGGGTCGCCGGTCCAATCGTGCGAAAAGCACACGATATCGCGGCCGCGAAGAGCGTCCGTCGTCAGTGGTTTTTCGATAGCTGTGGCTGTCATCATCTTGCAAACACACGTCGAACGCCGGCACGCAAATTTTCAGGTAATCGGCGATATGCCTCCGCGCCGAGGCCGCGAACTCCGGACGTGATCCGCCCAACGCTCAATGGTCGCTGATCGCGGCTGTAACGCCAGGTCGTCATCACGTCACCGCCAAAACGGCGCAAAAAAAGGTGTGAGCCGCCCATGCTGAAGTGCGAGAAGCCCTCGGCGCTGGCCCATCGGATCGCGTGCCAGCCGATAAGGTCGTTTGGGCGCAGGCGGTGATACTCGGGCAGCGAGAAGTTCGCGGCGTACTCGACCACACCGCCGGGATAGAATCGATAAAAGCTGCCCGCGATCACGCGGCCCTCGGCTAATGCGATAAAGATGCGGCGGCTGTCACCCATCTCGGCGGCGGCCTGCATCTTTTCAAACGGCTCGGGCTGGTTGCCTTTCCGGCGGTTCCAGTCGCAATGGATCTCGTAGAGCTCGGCGAGCTCAGTTTCGGTCTCGATCTCTTTCACCGTCACCAAACCTTGCCGCTCGGCACGGCGGAGTTCGTTGCGGCGAGTCTGCGAGAAGCCTCTGAATATAGGGTCGGCTCCTGCCGCGAGATCGAGCATTACGACAGAGGTCTCGGCGGTGCTGGAGTGCGATCCTAGATCGAGTGTCGTCATTCCTTTGATCGGATGCCACGCGTGAGCTTCGATCAGCGAAGGGCGGCCGTTGGTCAGTTCACGAAATCCGTCGAAGAGCGAGCGAGCCGCATCGTTGTGGTCAACGCCATTCCGAAAGGCCATCTGCGGGCGGGAAAAGATGCCGGACGAGACCGAATCACTGTCGACGACGCCCGTCGCCGCGGCCATGACGTCGTCGCCGTCGAGAGCGATGACGGCGAAGCGATCTCCGCAGACGTACGGATCGTTGAAATACGCCGGCGAGACGTAGCTCGTCGCGAACGGCGCATCGTCGAGCATCGCGTGCCAGTTGGCGGCGAGCGCGTCGTCGGGTTTTGATGTCAGGACGAGATGGTTCACCTTGTCTCCTCGCCGTCGATGAACTGCCGCTGCCAGATCTCGAGATTGATCAGTGCCCACAGGCGTTCGTCGTGGTTCTCGCCGGCGTTATGCCTAGCGACCAGACCGCGGATGAACTTCTCGTCAAAGATACCGCGTGCCATGGCACGTTCGCCCAATACAAATTCGTCAACGACATGTTTATACTCACCGCGCAACCAGCGGCCGACGGGAACGGGAAATCCCATCTTTGGACGGTCGAGGATCTCGGCGGGCAGAACGCCTTTCATCGCCTCGCGCAGGATCCATTTCGTCGTGCCGCCGCGCAGCTTCATCTCGCGGGGCATGCGCGCGGTGAACTCGGCGAGCTTGTGGTCCAGGAATGGCACGCGGCTCTCGATCGATGCGGCCATCGACATCTGGTCCTGCTTCATCAGCAGCTCGTGCAAATACGTCTTGGTGTCTGCGTAGAGCAGTTTGTCGAGCACATCTTCGGCGTCGGTCTTTTCAAGCCATGCGTTGAGGCGTGAGAACGGTTGAAGATCGTCGATCGCGTCACGCGTTTTTCTGGAGAACAGGTTCGCCTGCATGGCCTTGGGAAAGACGGCGAAGTTGTCGAAGAAGAGATTTTCGATATCGGCCTCGCGGCTCAGGAACGTCCGGCTCAGCTTTCCGCCTACGCCACTTGGCAGCGTTGCGACGCCGCCGCGAACGGCATTGCGAATAAATGACGGCGTGAGCGACTCGTATCGTTCGCCGTATTCGATCAGCTTAAGTGCCTTTGCGTAGCGGCCGTAGCCGGCCATCATTTCGTCGGAGCCTTCGCCGGTTAATACGACTTTTACGTGCTGTTGGGCGAGATTGGAAACGAAATACAGCGGCACGCTAGCTATGAAACCGATCGGCTCATCCTCGTGCCAGACGAGTTGCGGAAGGACCTCAAAGAATTGTTGCGGCGTAACGGTGATCTCGTGATGGTCGGTCCCGAATGTGCTGGCGACCAGCCGGGCGTATTCGAGCTCGTTCGCCTCACGTTCGGCGAACCCGACGGAGAAAGTCTTGATCGGGTCGGTGACCATCGTGGACATCATCGCCGCGATCGCTGACGAGTCGATGCCGCCGGAGAGGAACATCCCTAAGGGTACGTCGGCCATCAGTCGGAGACGGACAGACTCTTCGAACCGCTCGCGCCATTCCGCAATGTAGTAGGCATCGCTGCGAGGCTCGTGTTTCGGCTCGAAGTCGAGGTCCCAGTATTCGCGGATGTCGAGCTTGCCGTCTCGCCACGTCATCGTGTGGCCGGGCAGCAGGCGGTTTACTCCGCGGAAGAGAGTCTCCTCACCGCTCGTGCCGTGGTTGCCGAGTTGGTCGGGAAGGGCGTTGAAATTGATCTCAGGTTTTACCGCACCGACGTCTAGGAGGGCCTTGATCTCCGAGGCGAAGTACAGGCTGCCGTCGTCGGTGTGGACGTAGTACAGCGGCTTTACGCCAAAGCGGTCGCGGGCGATGAACAATTCGCGTTTGCTTTTGTCCCAGATCGCGAAGGCGAACATGCCGCGGAGATATTCGACACAGTCGCGGCCGTATTCCTGGTAGAGGTGAAGGATCGTCTCGGTATCGCTGCGGTTGGAAAACACGTGGCCGCGGGCGATCAGATCTTCGCGATGGTCGGCGTGGTCATAGACCTCACCGTTATAGACGATCGTGCAGCCGCCGGTCGTCATCGGCTGCGCGCCGTGGGCGACGTCGACTATGCTCAAACGCCGGTGCCCGAGTCCTACGCCGGCATCGATGAAGATACCTTCGGCGTCGGGACCGCGGTGATGCAGAACGTCGCGCATCGCGATGAGCGTGCGTTCATTGACCTCTCGTCCGGAATTCGGGGAAAATGCGATGCCGTTGATGCCGCACATAGACACGTGTGGCCGCCTGACCGAGGGCAGCGGTCCGGTAAATTAAAGACGCAATGCTCGTGGTTTTGTAGATTTTTGTTGGCTTTGAGCGTTTATTTTGTCGAGAAATGGCAGTGACGGAAACGATGCAAATGAATGCCGTTAGAGCGCGGGCGATACCTGGAAAAGGTCGTCATAAAATGGTCGTGAATAAGTGGCTCGCCGCCTTGATCGTGCTCATTGCCGCGGTGGCGGCGGCTGGCTGGTACGACTGGTATGACGGACGGTTGGGAATTGTCGCTCCGCAGCCGGTGATCGAATCAAATGCAGCGGGCGGGCGCATCATCCGTGTGCCGCCGGGTGGCAACGTACAGGCGGCCCTCAACACGGCCGAGAGCGGCGACATCGTCGAACTCCAAGCCGGAGCGGTTTACGGCGGGACTATCACGCTGCCGAGCAAGCCGCACACCGATTTTGTCACCATACGGTCGTCGGCGGCGAGCGCATTGCCGGCCGACAAACGCGTGAGCCCGGAGCAAAAAGCGTCGATGGCGACGATCACCTCAGGGATCCTCGGCCGCCCTGCGGTGCAGGCCGCGAGCGGAGCCCATCATTACCGATTCGTCGGCATAGAGTTCACGGCGTCCGGGAGGCTGTTCAATTACGGCGTAGTAGTTCTCGGCGGCAGCGAAAAACGGCCAGAGAACGTGCCCCATAAAATAGAGATCGACCGCAGCTATATCCACGCGACGGGCCCGACTGTTTCTCGCCGCGGCATCGCTCTTAACAGTGCGGATACTGTGATCAAAAATAGCTATATCGAGGGCTTCGCTTTCAAAGGCGAGGAGACCCAAGGCATCTGCGGTTGGACGGGAACGCGTAACGTCCAGATCCTTAACAATTACATCGAGGGCGGGGCTGAAAATGTCATGTTTGGCGGCTCAGATCCAGCAAACGGCGAACTGATCCCTGCTGATATCGAGGTGTCGAACAATCATCTGGCAAAGCCTAGGGACTGGGTAGGCAAGGCGACCGTGAAAACGCTGTTT
Source organism: uncultured Chloracidobacterium sp. (assembly GCA_964636445.1). Classification (GTDB taxonomy): domain Bacteria; phylum Acidobacteriota; class Blastocatellia; order Pyrinomonadales; family Pyrinomonadaceae; genus OLB17. Next base: position 9,427 of record CAZWSK010000009.1, on the reverse strand, counting down.
GAGCTGAAGAACGCTAAGCGGGTCAAATTCACTCGCAATTATCTTGAGAACAACTGGGAGGGGTCTGCGTTTCGAATCACCGTGCGCAACCAGGACGGCAAGGCTCCTTTCTCCACCATCGAAGAGGTCCTGATCAAGGACAACGTGATCGACGGAGCGGGTGAGGGCGTGAACATCCTGGGCCGTGACAATAACTACTCGAGCCAGATCGCGAAGCGTATCGAGATCATCAATAATCTGTTTCTGCGTCTTGGCGTCGAGGGCTTCGAGGGTTCGGGTTACTTTCTCCAGATCTCGGGAGGCGAGGAAGTGACGATAGCGAATAACACCGTCTTCAATGAAGGAAACATCGCTACGTTCTATGGTGAAGTCCCGCACGGGCTGGTCGTACGAGACAACATTATCGGCCACGGACCGTACGGCGTGCATGCATCGGGAGAGTTGAGTGCGGCGTCGGCCTCTCGCTTCTTTCGAAACAACGCGATCGTGAACAATAAGAGCGTTGGCCGTGATGACGCCGCTTTCCCGCCCGACAGCATTTGGCTGGCCGGCTACGAGGCCGTCGGCTTTGTGGACCTCGTGCGAAGGAATTTTGCTTTGGTGGGCACGAGCCCGGTGCGGGGCAAGGGAAGTAACGGAGGCGATATCGGATGTTCTTTGTCGACGCTGGCGGGGCGAGACATTCGATCGCACGAATGATGACGCCCGAAAAAACGGTGTTCGGCACAATATACTACAATAGCCGGCGGCATCTCCGTCACCGCTTTCGATGCGACGATTTATAAGATCGACCTATCTCCGGCACTTCGCGCATAAGCCGGAACTCAATCTAGCGTGGGCGTTGAGGCCCGACGAGCTTGATGAAGTTGTCGTTCGATGGCCGTCGAAATACGAATGGAATGCGGCCTCGGATTGGGTCGATATGCTGCGTGACGAGTTTGGGCGGTATGTCCCGGTTGAGATCGTCTCGGATGTCCCGCAGCCGTACAAGGGTACGGTTGTATTTCAGATCGAGATCGGAGAAGGTGTCAAGAATGTCGCCATCGGATATTCGGATTATCTCCCGATCGATGAACACTGCGCTCGCCACTGCGACCTGTATTTCAAGATGCAGTACGACGCGGGTGGGTATGCGGCCCCGAATGTTGTGCCGGGCGGCTATGTGGCCGATGGAAGGCGGCTGTATTCGAAGCTGCGCGGACTCCGCAGGCTCCGAGACCGGCGGTCATATGTTGCCGACGTGAGCGGGCGTTTTGGGCTGCAGTATTCACGAGAGATCAGAGAAAAAGCGACCCAGATATTGAAGGAGCAGGGGAAGTTCGATTTCCATGGCGGGATGGAGCCATTGTCATACAGCGACTTTCTTCGCGAGGTTGCACGTTCCCGTATCGTGATAGACATGCCGGGCCTGGGGCCGTTTTGTTTTCGCCTCGTGAACTACCTTGCCATTGGTTCCTGCGTTATAGCGTACCCCCATGCGGCGGCGATGCATGTGCCCCTGATCGATCGTCAGCACATCGTGTATTGCAGGCCGGATATGTCCGATCTGGCCGACTTGTGCGAATACTATCTCTCCGCCGACGCCGAACGTGAGGCGATCGCAGGGCGGGCACGCGAATACTTTGACCTGCACCTGCATAAGGACAATCTGGCGCGCTACTATCTGCGCACCTGCCTGGATCGTCTACACTGACCGGCAGACCTCGTCGTAGATATTCACAACGGCCGTAATGTTTGAAACATCATCAGGCGCTCGCGTTTTGGCCGGAGCAGCGGCGATGGCGTCGCGCAAACATCGGACCATAGCGGCGGTGTCGCCGATCGGGAACGTCGCAACGCCATCCGGACGGCCTTCTGTGTCAGTCGCAACTACGGGCGTCCCGAGGAAGAGCGCTTCGCGGATCGAAATGGCATCTCCATCAAATAGGGATGAACGGACCACCGCGTCGGAACGTCGCATCAGTTCCATCGATCGAGTATGATCGATGCTTCCAGTGAGATAGATATTCTCCTGTTGACCGGCGACGGTGACCGCGTCCTCGGTTTCCTGCCGCATCGGGCCGCCGCCCACGATGATCAGCCCGCAGTCTGGAAAAGACTCCCGTAAGCGGTCCATCGCTGAAACCAAAAACAGCGGCTGATATGTTTTTTCAAGGCCGCCGATAGCGGCGAAAATCGGGGAATGCTCGTCGAAAAAATCATTCAGATCATCCGGGACCTCGGGAACTGCCTCGGGATATTTCAGTGCGAAGGGCGGCACAACCGAGATCCGTTCGGGCGGAACGCCATATCTGAGAAAGAGTTCCCGCAGAGCCCCGCTGACCGCGATCATTCGTGAGAATCGGCGAAAGATGAACCCGCGGATAGAACCCGGAGATGCCTTGCGTCCCGCGTCGCTCAGAGGATAGCCACCCGAGTGCAGCGTGAAGACGGTCCTGCGGGCAAGTATCGTGCATACAAGTGCCAATCCGAGCAAGCGCCCCGTAATATTGCCGCCGATGTGGAGATGCACAAGGTCGGGCCGAAGGCCCGCCAGCCTAAAGAATAGCGATAGTGGCGACCTTGGGTGGTAGACGTCGGCGTCCGCCGATGGTTCGATACTCTTCGATGTAGCAATGATCGAACAGCGATGTCCGCGCTGTCGTAGCTCATCGCGAATACTTATGATATTGCGCGTGACCCCGCCCTCAGGCGGCGGAAACGGGCCAATTTGAACGACGTGAAGCGGCATCCTTAGCGTTTCAGAAGGGAATCATACAGGCCTACGGTATTGGCAAGCAGCGCTTGCTCGGAGAAATGTTGGACCGCCCGAGCGCGTCCCGACTCACCCAGGCGACGGGCAAGTCCGGGATCGGCAAGCACTTTTTGAATGCGTGCCGCGAGCATTACATCGTCGTCAGGCCGGACGAGATAGCCTGTCTCCCCCTCGACGATCACCTCGGCCGCTCCTCCTACATCCGTGGCAACAACCGGCTTGCCGGCGGCCATATATTCAATGAGCGCGTTTGAAAGTCCCTCGGAATCTGAGGTCAGAACGCAAATGTCAGACGCCGCAAGCAGGCCGGGAATGTCTGTGCACCGGCCGAGAAATGTAACGTCCCGGCTGATGCCGAGGGCGCATGTCATCGCTCTCAATTCACCCTCAAGGTCGCCTTCGCCGGCGATAGCGAAGTGAACGTCGACCTCCGAGCCGCACAGATCCCTCGCCGCACGCAGAAGCATAGGGACATTTTTTACCGCGTGCCTCAGGTTGGCGACCAGCGTGACCAGCTTCTTTGACGCCGGGAAACTGAGTCGGTCGCGGAGGGCCCTCACATCGGCCTCCTGCTCAAATTTACAAACGTCAATGCCGTTGTACACGACGCGGACGTGCGAGAATCCGCGCTGCTCGAGCATATTTTTCGCCGCGTTCGAATTGCTGACGATGATATCTGCCCGGCCGAACGCGACGCCCTCGATGAGGTCCTGAAGACGGGTTCGCATTCCCGTCTCACGTTTTGACGCTATCTTGAGGGGTACACGAGCGAGCGTGGCCGCCGACATGCCAAAGATATTAGTGTAAAAATCGTGTGTGTGGACAATGTCGATCTGATTACTCCGAATGAACGACGCGCATCGGCGGACCTGGCGGAGGAAGTTGAGATCGTAGAACGAGTTGAGCCGATATTCCGGTATTTCCGAGAAACCGGCCTCCGCCATCTCGGTACCCAGCGGGCCTTCGCTGTTGAGGGTGGCGGCCAACACGTCGTACGTCCCATCCGCCTTAAGCAGACGCGACAGCGCGACGGCCTGACGTTCTGAGCCGCCTTGATGAAAGCTGCCAAAAAACTGTAAGACACGCTTTTTCACGGGTCAGATCGATCGGATCGAGCGGCCGGCATCGGTCGAAATGCAGACGTCGCTGCCGAGACGACGTCCGGATGCGTAACCCAGATCGTCGCCGTCAACGACCGCAGTGTCACTCAGAACAAGAAGATCGCCGTCGATCGTTATGAACTCATCCGGAATGGTCTCGCCGTCGCTGAGACGCGCCCAGGTGAGGCGAAAATCGGTCTCGAAGGCGGCTGTTTCGATCGATTCGCCGGGATCGTCATTCAAAAAGAATGTGTCCGAATAGCCCCGACGTTTTATTACGAACGCTCGGCCGGACGGCGTCGGAACCTCAGTCACGACCGGCGCGTCATGCTGGTCGGCGGGCAGGATAAACGTCCAGAATTCCTGCTTGCCGATGCCGCGAGAAACGAAACGCATGAGCGGAGCGTTCACGCGATTCCCATGGTTGGTCGATACCCAGCTTTCCTTGTGCTCCCACTTGCCGTTGTCGCCAAAAGTGAATATTCGATGGCCGTCGCCGCTGACGCATTCGACACTTTCGTCAACGGCGGTCGAAACGCGCGGATCGAAGTGAAAATTGAGTGAATACGCGTGTTCGCCGTCCGTCTCGACTACGTCCCGGATGATCCAATAATCGCCCTTTATGAACAAGATCGACCGCGAGTGAACGGCGGGCGACTCGAGACGCCTGTAGCCGTCATGCGAGCCTTCGAAAAAGTCAAACCTATCGGTGGCGATCCACCGGTCGATCGTCGCATTGCCACGCGTACGCCAACTGAATGTATTGCCCGGCTCGGACGACGACAGGCCGTCGATCTCAAGCGTGTTGTGGGCTGAGGTCGAGCGAAAATAGTCGCGGAGTTCCCGCGATTCATGATAGGTGTACGTGCCGGAATCGACCAGGAGCGGCCGTCCGTCGATCGAGGCAACGATCGACAATGGGTCGGCGTGGCCATGACCGCCGGAGAGTGAGCCAACTTCGCCCGCGTCGACGATCAGATAATTATCCGAGTCGCTCCAGCCATCGCGCATTACGCAATAGCCGCCGTCCGCGAATCTTCCCGATGAAACTGACGGTTCAGAGGCCGCCAGCCTCTCGTAAGTCCTCACGCCCGCTGTGCCTGTGAGCCAGAATAGTTCTTCGACCGCTCCGGCGCTTACAAACTTATGGTCGGTGCGGTCAAACACTATCGCGGAGACCGCCAACGAGCCGCGAAAGTCATCGGCACGGGCAGTAGTAACGGGCAGCATTCGGCCCCCGTCGTCGTCGCCGATCAGCGGTGTGCGCCCATTTGGCTGGGTTGTCAGCATCATCCAGTCGAAGGCGGCCTGCAGGCGGTTCTCGGCCTTTGCTGCGCCGGCAGTTGAGAACGGTTCGCCCTGGAGCGAACGCAGAATGACGAAATGCAGGTAAATGTCCGCGGTGTAACGCCCGTACCATGTGCTCTGCTCAAAATAAACGCCGTCAGGCAATATCTGTTTTTCGGCCTCGGACGTCAGGATGTCCTCGCCGAACCGGCGCCATCGCTCGGCCCTTTTGAAAAAGGGGAACTGCGTTCCGAGGTAGTAGAGGCCGAGGCCCTCACCCGTTAAATGGGTGTTCGGACTGTAGTATTTGGACAGATACCGCTCGATGTGCCGGGCGTGACGATGCAGGTGTTTTAGAGCGTCCAGGAACAGCCGCGGCGTAAAATGGTCAGAGTCCCGGAAGAAATGAAACGCCCATATCCAGGACATCGACCGAAAGGCCACCTCGAGGCTGCTCGCCCAATTGATGCCAAGGCCCGGCGGATTTTGCTCCATCCACGATGATAAATGTCGTGCGAACGTCTCACTGTAGCGTTCGTCGCCGGTTAGCCAGAAGGCCACGCCGAGAGTGAAGAAATGTTGGTGGCGATTAAGCTCCCAGACGATCTTTTTGTTGCCTGATCCGGTATCGAGGTCATCGAACTCTTTCCAGTGCTTGAGCGGCGAGCGTTTGGCCGAAAGCGGTTCACGGAGCCAGTCGATGTCGGCCCCGACGTAGAGACTCTTTAAGCCCATCAGGTCGATGCGGCCGCTGACGATGTTATCCGCCGCGTCGACGAACCGCTCGCACACCGCGTCGCCGAGTTTCGCTTTAAGAGCCGCAATTGAGGCGTCCGGGTCCTGAAACGTCGGAAAGAAGTGCTCGCGGCCGTTCTTATAAAACTTCTGCCAGAGCGTTTCCGCGATGACGGGAGAGCTTCCAAATTGCCTCTCATCGATGAGCTTTACGAACTCTTCGTCGGAGGGCAATATGCTCGGCTCGCGTTGTTCACGATACGCAGAAATAGCCTGGCCGCCCCGCGTGAGCATCTCATCGAGGCTGCGGACCTTCCTGATCCTGGATAAGGGTTTGGCCATTCCCACTGTCATGATAACAAGCTTTTAGCGGCCCTCGGCCATGATCGGCGTGAGCAGATGATCTCGAAATATGTTCGGGTCACCTGACTTGCCATCCATTGCTGCACGAGCGATGTTAAAGGCCTCACGAGCGCTCGCAAAATGCACTTTGTCGCCGGCCTTGTCTGCCTTCTCGACTATCTCGCCAAAGAATCGCCTTGCTTCCTCGCCAATACAGGCGCTCTGGTCACGGTCGAAAAAGCCGTGACAGTAGAGCTTTATAAATACCCAATCAGAACGTCCGTCCACCGTAATATCTGCCGAGGCCCAGCGGCGAAATCTTGCGGCATCGAGCGGCTGATTGGCCGTTAGTGCACCGTCATCAATTCGCGGAACGGGCAGACCCTTGATCTTGCGGGTCCAGTTCATGACCAGCGGGCCGGTGAACATCAGCGGCAGCTGCGGCTGATGGCCGTTTACTATGGCGCGGGACCCAAGGCGGTGCGGCATAGCCTCATCTATAGGACCCTCGAACTCATAGATCTGGTTTATGATCGCAACCTGCGATTGGTCCGGGGCCGACGGGAGCGTCATGTCGGCGTAGCAGCCCGTTTCCTCAAGTATCTGCATCTCGTTATCGACACCGCAAAATCGGCCGCCGCACGAGTTTGCGAGCGCCAGGTTTCCGTGAACGAATGCATACCTGGGCGTATTCTCGTTAGCGACCAGCGAGAGACACCGGTGTCGGTGGGCCAACGTATCGCGAAAGTCGACTAGCGTTGCCCGAAGGTTGTCCGCCGTGTCGGGCCGGTCGACGCCGTGATGCAAATGAATCTCGACCTCACCGAGCCCCTCCGCCTGCATCTCGGACATCACGTCGAGGACCTCCGAATGATATTGCTCCGCCGGGTAAAAATTAGTGTGGCGGAATTTTGTCCCGTCGGTGTCCCGAACGGCCTCGCCCGTCTCGCGAGCGAGCTTATGATACTCGTGCAGCCGCCGCATCTGGGTTTTGTGGTCGAGCACGCCGCCCTCAGTCCATCCGGGTTCGAAGTGGTTGGCGATCGTGATGATGTAGTGCTTTTTCTCAATTAAGGCCCGGTGAAACAGGCTGCTAGAGCGTGACAGCGGGTAACGCATCAGCCACGGCAGATTCCACGCGAGCTTCGTTTTGAATGTCGGCGTGTTGTTCATCGGGCATCTATCACCGGCTCGCCGCCGCGGCGCGGGAAGAATCTGCGAATGATCCTCATCCCTGCCTGCTTTTCGTCATCCTCGATAAGACCTAGAAGATTTGCGGCGATAAGGTAGACCGGAACGAAGACGGCGGCCGAGGTGAAAAGCACCAGGCTGCCGCCAACGAAATTCAAGGCCGCGAGCTGCGTCGTGTGCAGAGTGTCGGCGGCAAAGTGTTCGCCTACGTTAAGCAGATATTCTCTTAGATTTGAATATACGACCCATGTCACGAGCCCGGCGAGGGCCGCGACGATGGCCGTTTTGCCGACATTCTTGAGCAGCGGCAGATGCTGCAGGCCCAGATTCAGCTTACGGATCACCATAGTTTCGGCGATCACCTTCTCTGCAAGGATCGCGCCGACGGCGGCGGTGATCATCCCCGTAAGCCCAAAGTGCCCAAGGCCGTAGTATAGAACGCCGATGAGCGCGACCAGCACCATGATCCTTGTCAATAGGAACAGGCGTCCCAGCTCCTTGAACGACCTAACGATCGGATCGGTAATGAGAATGCTGAACGGCAGCAGCGTGAGATTCACCGCAAAGACAGACGCGCTGGCCGCATAATTCTGCGTAAACAGCGTAATGATGAACGTTTTTCCCGTGATCATCAGGAAAACGTAGACGGGAAAATAGACCAGCGCCAATTTTTGCATTGCACGCGCCGTCAGGCGGATCATCTCATCGCGGTCGTTCGCCTGCTGCAATTCATTCATCCTCGGTATCAACACCGATGTGACGGATTCGGACAGCATCGCGATGAGCGGTATCTCGAAACAGCCGTAGGCGTAGATCGCGAACTCGGCGGATGAAAATTTGTATCCGACAAAATAATTATGAATGTCACTCTGCGCCATCCACAGAATGCCCGTCAGCCCGAAAGGTATCGCGTAAGCCATCTGCTCACGGAAAAAAGCGAAGCTGAACCCTTGCCAAAACCCTGGAAACCTGGAGCGTAGGTAAAAGACGAGGATCATCGTCTGGAGCAAGCCCTGCAATATAGCGGCCCACAAGAAGGCCTCGACGGTCGCGAAGATGAATACCGCGCTGGCCATCAGCAGCGTTTTCGTGAACTGAGCAGCGATTATGAAGACCGTTGCGACACGTGCCTCCTGATTGGCGATCGCCACCGTCTCGAGGAAGCTGGAAAAGATCCAGATCCAGATAACGACGCCGATCTTCGGCGCGAGAGCGGTAAGCTCCTGGCTGCGGAAAATGTTGCCGATGATCTGGGGAAAGAGAGCTAACGACAGGCACGCGAGGCCGCCCATCACGAAGTTAAAAACAAGGATGTTCAGTACAGCCGGACCCCGGCGTTCTTTTTCGCGGGCGAGATAGTAATAGGCGCTCATCGAAAATCCCATCGAAAGGATAATGACGGCGTTCGTGATCACCTGGAACGACTCGCGATAGAGGCCGACCTTGTCCTGTGCGAGATAACGCACGATGATCAGCGGCAGGAAGAAGCTGAGCGCAAAACCTGTGACCTTGGCGGCGAGCAGCCAGGCACTTTGTTCCCGCAATGATCGTTTGCGTTCCTGTTTCATTGTGTCGCACTCAGCGATGAGTGCTTGGCGTGTGTGTCATACCAGCCGGGAATGGACCGCCCAAGGGCTGTTTCCGCCTTGGCGATCAGCTTGCGTCCCGCAGCTGTCTGGATGAGGTACGAATAATCACCGAATAGCCAGTACTTGACGAACACCCGCCGGTAATCGCGAAGGGCGGCCTCGCGCGCCTTCCACGGGCCGGGCGATTCTTCGGCGAAGGGGCCCGAAGCGCCTTCCTCGAAGTGGTGAAGACGGCGGCCGTTGTTTGTGGGCAGATCCGCTTGTATGTGCTCGAAGTCCTGTTTTACGGCCTTGAATTGGTCGTAGCCGAGCTCTTCGAGCAGGTCAAATTCGTATTCGAGCCTGCGGAAAACAAGCTTCTCGGAACGTATGGATATGTAGTCGGGTTTGCTTTCGAAATTCAGCATCGCCCGCAGGCAGATGGTCTC
>CAZWSK010000008.1:6912-30077 GCA_964636445.1 uncultured Chloracidobacterium sp. | reverse complement strand
CCCCCGAAGAATATCACAGCATGGTTGGATAATTTGGAGCTATTCCTTCATCGGCATCTTCACATTATTCATCTCAGCAAACTCAATAGCCTCTGCATAGCCCGCATCTGCGTGCCTGATGATTCCCATGCCGGGATCTGCGGTTAGAACTCTTCCGATGCGTGCTGCGGCCTCGGGTGTGCCGTCGGCGACGATTACCTGGCCGGCGTGTAGGGAATATCCAATGCCGACGCCGCCGCCGTGGTGGAGGCTGACCCATGTGGCGCCGCCGGCTACATTGATCATGGCATTTAGATAGACCCAATCGGCGATGGCGTCGGAGCCGTCCTTCATCGCTTCGGTCTCGCGGTTGGGCGATGCGACGGAGCCGCAGTCGAGGTGGTCGCGGCCGATGACGATCGGAGCTTTCAGCTCGCCTGAGGCTACCATTTCGTTCAGCTTGAGGCCGGCCTTTGCGCGTTCGCCGTAACCGAGCCAGCAAATGCGTGCTGGCAGGCCCTGGAACTCGACCTGCTCCTGCGCCATTGTGAGCCAGCGGGCGAGGTGATCGTTCTCGGGGAAGAGATCCATTATCGCGTCGTCGGTCTTGTAAATGTCGGTCTTGTCGCCTGACAACGCAACCCAGCGGAACGGGCCTTTGCCTTCACAGAAAAGGGGTCGAATGTACGCGGGCACGAAGCCCGGATAATCGAACGCGTTTGCGACGCCGTTGTCCAAAGCCCGCTGCCGCAGGTTGTTGCCGTAGTCGAACACGATCGAGCCGCGGCGTTGGAATTCGAGCATAGCCTCGACGTGCTTTGCCATCGAGTCCATCGCGGATTGTTCGTACGCTTTTTGATCTCGCTGCCTGAATTCCGCGGCCTCATCGACGCTGTATCCGACGGGAATATAGCCCATCAGAACGTCGTGTGCGGAGGTTTGATCGGTGACGACGTCGGGGATCACACCGCGTTCGATGAGTTGCCAGTGGACTTCGGCCGCGTTGCCGAGGACGGCGATCGACCGGGCTTCTTTCATCGCAAGGGCTTCGCTCGCGATACTGAGAGCGCAGTCGAGGTCCTTCGCGGCGACATCGATCTGTTTCAACTGCAGCCGCCGCTCAATCCGCCATGGATCGACCTCGACACAAAGCGCGACGCCGCCGTTGAAGGTTACCGCCTGCGGCTGAGCCCCGCCCATCTCGCCGAGGCCGGCAGTGAGGACAAGCTTCCCCGCGAGCGAGCCCCAGCCGTGCTGCCTCGCGAGCGATCCAAATGTCTCGTACGTACCCTGCAAAATGCCTTGCGTGCCGATATAGATCCACGAGCCCGCCGTCATCTGGCCGTACATCATCAGGCCGTCGCGCTCGTATTGGTCAAACTGCTCCTGCGTGGCCCAGTGAGGCACGATGTTGGAATTGGCGATCAGCACACGCGGCGCTTCGGTGTGCGATTTGAAAACACCCACGGGCTTTCCCGATTGAACCAAAAGGGTCTCGTCTTCGTTTAATTCCTTTAATGAACGCAGGATCGCGTCGAAACACTCCCAGTTGCGCGCCGCCTTGCCCCGGCCGCCGTAGACGATCAGGTTGTCAGGGTCAAACGCGACCTCAGCGTCGAGGTTGTTCTGGATCATCCGATAGGCAGCCTCGATGAGCCAGTTTTTGCAGGTAAGTTCGCTGCCGGTCGGGGCTTTGATGGTTCGCTTCATAGGGTAAGCGACTATGATAGCGGAAGATCAATTCGCCGTGAAACGTGCTAAGATTTTGACATTATTACCTGAGGGATTATGAAGAAAACGAAGAGCATTTTTGCGATATTTGCGATGAGTGCGCTGGCGGCGATCTGCGGTTTTGCGCAGACCACAGTAGTTACCGAGAAGCCGGCAAATCCTAAATTTGACGCAGAACTCGCGAAAAAGGTCGGCGCCGATAAGATGGGGATGCGGCAGTATGTGCTGGCAATACTAAAGACAGGGCCGAACGATGCGAAGGTAAAAGGCGATGCTCGTTCGGAGATTTTCAAAGGGCATTTCGCGAACATGAATCGCCTCGCCGCAGAGGGGAAACTCGCGGTCGCGGGCCCGTTCGATGATCCCGAGAAGAAATATCGCGGCCTCTTTATCCTCGCCGTAAAAACGGTAGAGGAGGCAAAGGCTCTCGCAGAGACGGACCCGACAGTAAAAGCAGGTGTACTGGTCGTCGAGTACGTCCCTTGGTACGGCTCGGCTTCGCTTATGCTTAGCAATGAGTTTCACGATAAGGTCGCGAAAGAGAATTTCTGAGCGCGTCGCCGTTCCCAAATTGAATCAAGCTGATCTCATAATTCACAACATAGGCCAGTTGGTAACGTGCTCGGGCCCGGGGCCAAAGCGTGGCGCGGCCATGGGCGATGTTGGCATTCTCGCAAACGGAGCAGTCGCGGTCGTGGGAGGGCAGTTCGCGGCGATCGGCACATCGGATGACCTATTGCGTGACTTCGAGTCCCCTGAGATGATCGACGCCGAAGGGCGAGGGGTTGTTCCGGGATTTGTCGACCCGCACACTCACATTGTTTATGAGGGCGACCGGCTGAATGAATTTGAATTAAAGATCAAGGGCGCGGAATATCTCGAGATACTCGCGGCCGGCGGCGGGATCCTTTCGACGGTAAAGGCGACACGCGCTGCGTCGGTCGAGGAACTCGTCGACCAGGCAACGAAGCGCCTCGACAAAATGCTTGCTTGCGGGACGACGGCGTGCGAGATCAAGACGGGTTACGGCCTCAACACTGAGACGGAATTGAAGATGCTCGCGGTCATCGAGATACTCGATAACGCGCACGCGATCGATATCGTCCCGACCTTTCTCGCGGCACACACGATCCCGCCTGAGTTTAAAGAGAATGCGGACGGCTACGTCGATCTGATCTGTAACGAGATGCTGCCGCTTGCGTGGAAGTGGTACGAGCAATCGCATTTTGCGGCGAAGGGAAGGACGTTTTATTGCGACGTTTTTACGGAGCGAAATGCGTTCGATGTTGGCCGGTCGCGGCGGATCTTCGAGACGGCAAAGGATCTGGGATTTGGAATAAAGGCCCACGTCGATCAGTTCACGAATCTTGGCGGCTCACGGCTTGGCGTAGATCTCGCTGCTGCGTCGGTCGATCATCTCGACGCCATTTCAGAAGCGGAAATAGAAGCTTTGGCAGCCAGCGATACTGTTGGGATAGTGATACCGACGGAGAACTTCAACGGCGGCAAAACGGTCTTCGCGCCGGCCCGTAATTTGATCGATGCGGGCTGCGCAGTGGCTCTTTCGACCGATTACAATCCCGGATCCGCACCGTGTCCGTCGATGCCGATGGCCATGGCGATAGCGTGTAGGTATCAAAAGCTGCTTCCTAGCGAAGCCCTGAATGCCGGGACGATCAACGCTGCTCACGCCATCGGGCTCGGGGCGACGCATGGTTCGATAGAGATCGGAAAGGCGGCTGATCTGCTGATGCTCGATACGGCGGATCACCGGCAAATGGTCTACGAATTTGGCGGCAACCTTGTGACCGCGCGGGTAAAGGCAGGTAAACTTATCTAGATGCACGAGATAATTCTCGATGGTGAAAGCCTGACATTTGAGCAGGTCGCGGCGGTGGCGTACGGCGGGCCCGGCGATCCGATCGTAAAGCTTAGCGACGCGGCGAAAGCAAACGTCGACCGCTGTGCGGCGGCCGTTCAGACGCTTCTCGATCGTGGCGAGATCGCATACGGCATCACGACGGGATTTGGCGCTTTCAAGGACAAGATCATTGGCCGCGACGAAGTTGAGCAATTGCAGCGAAATGTCGTTGTGAGCCACGCCGTCGGCGTCGGTGATCCGTTTGACACACCGACTGTTCGGGCGATAATGCTGATCCGGGCGAATACCTTGGCTCGCGGTTTTTCGGGGATCCGCGCCGAGACGTTGCAACTAATTCTCGAATGTCTCAACCGGGGCGTTCGTCCTGTGATCCCGGAAAAGGGAAGCCTGGGCGCCAGCGGCGATCTTGCACCATTGGCACATTTCGCATGCGTCCTGATCGGCGAGGGCGAGGCAGAATATCAGGGCGAGACGCTGCCTGGCCGAGACGCTTTGGCAAAAGCCGGCCTATCGCCGGTTACACTCGCGGCCAAAGAAGGCTTGGCATTGACCAACGGCACGACCGTGATGGCGGCGGTCGGTGTACTTCAGGCGATCCGCGCTCATAAACTCGCAGAGCTCGCGGATATCAGCGGATGTCTAAGCCTCGAGGCATTGAACGGCACGGTCCGCGCGTTCGATGAACGCCTTCATGCCCTAAGGCCGCATCCGAGGCAGATCGAGTGTGCCGCGAATCTGCGAAAAATTCTCGACGGCAGCCAATTCGTCCGCGATTTTGACCCGACGAACGTGCAGGATGCGTATACGCTCCGCTGCATGCCGCAGGTCCACGGTGCGTGCCGCGATGCGGTTTTGTATGCAGAGTGGCTGTTAAAGCTTGAACTGAACGCCGTCACCGATAACCCCTTGATATTCGCGGACGGCGAGAATATCGACGTCGTGAGCGGCGGGAATTTTCACGGCGAGCCATTGGCACTAGCCTTCGATTACCTCGCGATCGCGCTTGCAGAACTCGGCAACATATCGGAGCGGCGTATAATGCGGTTGACTGACGAATCGTCAAATGCCCACGCCCTGCCGGCATTTCTGACCGAGCACGGCGGGCTGAACTCCGGGTTTATGATCGTCCAGTACACCGCCGCCGCTCTTTGCACGGAGAACAAGATCCTCGCTCATCCGGCCAGCGTCGATACGATACCGTCCTCGGCAAATACTGAGGACCATGTGTCGATGGGGGCGACAGCGGCGCTGAAATTAAGGCAGGTGGCGGAGAACCTGGAGAACATTCTCGCACTTGAACTCTTCTGTGCTGCTCAGGCAATTGACCTTCGAAAACGGCGGATCGGCGACAGGCGTCTTGGAAATGGTACTCAAGCGATCTATGAGGCGATTCGTCGCGAGGTGCCGTTTATCGAATCAGATCAATACATGAAGCCGCATATCGATGCGGTGGTTGATTTAGTGCAACGGTCTGATGAACAGTGAACCCCGCTTCGATTGGCAAGGGCTCTACCCAACCCGCGTACGGTCAGCCGATAATGGTATAAAAGACACGGCCGGGGCGAACCCCGGCCGTAAGCAGGCAGCGCCGCTAAGCGTGGCATTTACGCGGCTTTGGCCCGCACCTTAGCGCCTTCAGTGATCTCGAGCTTTCGACCCTTGGTCTCGAGCTTTGGAACGGCAACTGTCACATGGAGAACGCCGTCCTCGAATTTCGCTATGGCCTTGTCCGCGTCGAACCCTTCAGGCAGCGGGATGCTCCGATAAAAGCTGCCGTAGCTCCGTTCGCTGCTGAAGTACCCTTCCTCCTCTTTCTTCGTATCTTGGTTCCTCTCACCGGAGAGGACGAGACAGCCCTCCTTGAACTCGACGTTAATGTCGTTCTTCTTCAGGCCCGGCAAGTCGGCCGTGACCACAAAGTCTCCGTTCGTGCGCGAGACCTCGATCTCCGGCGACCACATCGTCTTCTGGAATTTCCGCATCTTCGGCAATTCCATGGACGGGATCGGGAATCTCCCAATGTCGCCAAAAAACCGTTCCATGTCGTCGCTAAAACGCTTCATCATGCTAAACGGCGTCATCGCCGGGAACGGCTGAAACCAATCTGTCCAAAGTGTAGGAATAGGCTCGTTCCTTATCGCAAGGTTCGTTTCCTCCGTCGCCTTCTTTTCTTTCATCATAATTCCTCCTTTTTACTCCGTGCGGAGCGCGCGGGAGACGGGCGGTAAGCCCTACAGTCAAGAAAGCAATGTATGTGCCAGTCAAATAGCGGCGACGACGGGCAATCGGCGACTCACCGCCGCGAAAAGCGCGAGGCAGTTCGCAACGAAGCGCGAAAATTTGCGCGTCCGGCATCTATGTATCCGCAATGCAGAGATTTTATCAGCCCGGCGTGAGGCACGGCGCTTGCGAAGGGTCATTGGGGAGTTTCCGTGTTGGGAGAGAGAAGTATGGCAGATCGGAACTCGGGTTTCGGAGGCGACGAAATGAACACGCGATTGACAGAAAAACGAAATGGAAAGAGCACGGCTAAGGCCGTGTTTGGCAACGCCGTCAGCGCGGCAGCATCGGCCGTCGACGTCGAGCGGCTCAAACATCGCGTTGAGGACGCAGTAGAAGACGCCGTACACGAAGCTGAGAGGATGGCGACACACGGGAAGCACCTGGTCACTGACACGATCGACGACACGACCTATTACATCAAGCGCAATCCGTGGCATTCGGTCGGCTTTGTTCTCGGGGCGAGTGTCGGTGTTGGCTTTCTGGCCGGCTGGCTGTTCGGGCGAGGAGGCACGAACTGTCGGGAAAGGCCTGGCGAACGGGCATTCTAAGTGTATGCGAAGCGAGCGGCTGAACCGCTCGGAGGAGGTCGAATGAAGATCACAAGAACAGAAGAGAATCTGCGAGCAGCGATAAGCGGCGAAGCAACGGCGAGGCTCGAGTACATTGCGTTTGGCATGAAGGCAATGGAAGAGGGCTTTCCGGAATACGCCCAGCTCTTTTTTGAAGCCGCCGGCGGGGAAACAGTCCACGGCGTCAGCCATCTTAAAGCCGCCGGCATGGTTGGCACAACGGTCGACAACCTAAAAAAGTCGGCGACGGGCGAGGACTATGAGATCGAGGAGATGTACCCGCGTTTCGTAACGGACGCGCTCGAGGAGTCTCGTCCAGACGCCGCGGCGAGTTTTGAAATGGCCATGCAGCGTGAAATACATCATCGAAAAATGTTCCAGGATGCTCTTGACCGATTTCACCAAAAGAAGACGGCTGCGCACACTGCCTGAGAGCCAGCATCCTTGTGAAATAATGCCGCGTTCCCACCGCGGCATTTCACTTCTTAATAAAGAGCTTATAGATCTCGGTTACCGCAACGGGAATTGCGGCGCATGCCGCGAATAAGAGTAGGTCTCTGCCGTTCGGAAGAGGCAGGTCGAGGACGGCGGAGAGCGGGCCAAACGATACCGCCGCGATTTGAAGGAAAACAACGGCGCCAGCAGCGAGGAAGATGTTTGGGCTGCGATTGAGCCGGGCGAAAGCCGAGTTTGTCTGCGAACGGCAGTTAAGCGTCTGTCCTACCTGGCCGGCAACAAGGCTAAAAAGAGCTACCATGCGAGAGTGTGGGCCCTCGCCATAGGCGGACAGAGCCCAAGTATACGCACCGAGACTGAGAACTGCGAGCAATGCCCCTTGCCATGCGATCAATGTTACAAACCGTCTCGAAAGGAGCTGTTTTTCCCGCCTGGGTGGCTGTTGCATGAGTCCGGGTTCAGCGGGCTCTACAGCAAGCGCGAGGGCGGGAAAGATGTCCGTGACGAGATTCATCCAAAGTATCTGAAGCGGCATCAACGGCAGCGGGAACCCGACGACTATTGCAAGAAAAATAAACAGCACCTCGCCGAGATTGTGCGAGAACAGCAGGTGTACGAACTTTATGATGTTCGCGTAAATACGGCGACCGCCCTCGATCGCACTTACGATCGTTGAAAAATCATCGTCAGTGAGCACGATGTCGGCCGCCTCTTTGGCGACCTCGGTCCCGCGCAGCCCCATTGCGACGCCGATGTCCGCGCGTTTTAGGGCGGGAGCATCGTTGATGCCGTCGCCCGTGACCGCCACAGTCTCACCCCGCTCCTGCAATGCTTCGACGATCCTTAGTTTGTCTTCAGGCGAGACCCGGGCGAAGACATGAGCTCTCTTTACGGCGTCGTCCAAGGCGGCCGGGTCGCCAAGTTGACGCGAATGCATTGCAAAGACATCGCCATTCGAGCCGATGCCCAGTTGCTTCGCTATGGTCTTGGCGGTCGAGAGTTGATCGCCCGTGAGCATGATCACACGAATGCCGGCCGCGGCTGCTGCCTCGATTGATGCAGCCGCGCCCTCTCGCGGGGGGTCGGTCATACCGAGAAATCCAAGGAACGTGTAGCCGCCCTGGAGGTCGTCGTCCCTGCCGGCAGCCAGGTCCTTGCAAGCGAAGGCTAATATCCGCAATCCCTGTTCGGCCACTCGGTCGTTCGTTCTCATCATCTTTTCGCGTTCACCGTTGAGGGGCCTGATACTCCCGTCGGCATCCCTGAACGAGGACGAGAGCTCAAGGACCGCGCTTGGGCCGCCCTTTAAGTGAGCAATGTGAGAACCGTCGTGG
Organism: uncultured Chloracidobacterium sp.; assembly: GCA_964636445.1. GTDB lineage: Bacteria > Acidobacteriota > Blastocatellia > Pyrinomonadales > Pyrinomonadaceae > OLB17. The sequence goes on along the minus strand of CAZWSK010000008.1, from coordinate 21,843 downwards.
CTGTGAACCGTGATCATGCGTTTTGTTGCCGCTTCAAAAGGCTCCTCTCGCAGTCTCGGAAAGGCCCTTCTAAGCTGTACGACATCGATCCCGGCAGTTTCGGCCGCCCCTATAAGTGCGGTCTCGGTCGGATCGCCCACGGCCGCCGAGACCGCGTTGTTGCACAAGACGGCCGTTCTAAGGAGTTCAGCCATAGCGTGCTGCCCGTCATGGATGGGCGCTACGTTACGGCCGGGTAAGGCTGCCTCGGTGACGGTAATTTGGTTTTGCGTGAGCGTACCTGTCTTGTCGGAGCAGATTACTGTGGTGCTGCCAAGTGCCTCCACGGCTGACATCCGCCGGACGATCGCGTGGTGCCTGGCCATGTTGAGGACGCCGAGGGCTAGGATCAGCGTTGTCATCGCCGGCAGAGCCTCAGGGACGGCGGCGACGGCCAAGCTTATCGACATTTCGGCCATCAGCCATAGATTGTCGCCGCGGAAAAGCCCTGTAGCTGCAATCGCGGCTGCGATCGCAAGAACGATGTAGACGAGCCTGCGGCCGAGTGCGTCGAGCCGTATCTCGAGCGGCGTCCGTTCGTTGTTCGCCTTCTCGAGCAGCCTCCCGACATTCCCGAGTTCCGTGCCAGCACCGCTAGCTGTCACGACGGCAGTAGCTTGCCCGCGTACGGCAAGCGTGCCAAGATACGCCATTGAGCGGCGGTCGGCAAGCAGCGTTAAGGGCTCTACAGGATCGATCGACTTTTCAACCGGAACGCTCTCGCCGGTGAATGTCGACTCGTCGGCCGCGAATGACGCGCATTCGACCAACCGAACATCGGCGGGGACACGGTCGCCCGCCTCGATCACGACTATGTCGCCGACTACAAGTTCGGCCGCGTCTACCGATCGTTCTGTCCCGTCTCGCCTTACGCGGGCGGTAGAATGTGTTTCATAATGCAGAGCGGAAAGGGCACGCGCCGCCCGCCACTCTATCCAGAAGCCGATGAGGGCGTTCAAAAGGAGAACGACCGCGATCGCTGCCGCCTCAACGTAGTTATCCATTAACCACGCTAGAGCTGTCGCCACTAAGAGCAGCCAAACAACGATACTGGAGAACTGTCGCCCCAATATTACCCAAGAAGACTCGCGGTGATGTATCTCAAGGGAATTGGGCCCGTCACGGAGCAGACGTTCCGAGGCGTCGCTCTCTGAAAGACCGCCAGCGAGATCGACCCCCAATGTGCTCAGCACTTCCTCCGCAACGACGCCGTGCGGAGCGGAGCAGCCGTTGAAGTCGTTTGGCCGCGAACCATCCATTACCGATCCTGATCAATCGCGGTGCCAGTGGACCCGCACCAGTTTATTCTCATGCGAGAAGTCGTACACCGACTTACCCGCATACGCCTTTTCCAAAGCTCGGCCGAGGCGCTGCGCAAGGTGCTCCGTTGTTGTAGTTACTATCAGCTTGCCGTCGGCCTCTGTTCGGTCTATGGTCCGCGAAAGGGGATTGTCTTCGCGGGCCCGCTTGGCTTCATTGGACAGCAGGCGCCCGATCTCTTCCTTATGCTCTGCGAAAAATGTCCCGTCCACCGTCAGGTATCCTCCCGCGATACCGTTGTCCGCCTGAACGCATGCGGGGCAGGTCGTCGTGTAGGCCGGCTGCCACCGACCGCGTTTCCATTCATCGAACTTGCGACCATGCGTCGACCAGCGCCCGTTGACATAAATTGCGCCGCATTCATCGCATAAGGCCGGATGCGGAATATTGTCCGCTTCCCGACGTGCCCCGGCTTCGTGGTCGACACGGTTTGTAAAAGTCGCGTTGGTGTATCTCTTGTCGCTTCTCATACTGACCTCCTACGTGAGGGCCCGCGGCCCGGACTTCCTTGCAAACGGGCCGTCGACAAGTGGCGGGCTGGATCAAAGCAGAAGTGTTTTTGCGCCGCTATTCACAGCTTTTCTCTGCTCCTATTGTCGCAATCGCCGTGCCGGAAAAGCGCGTGAAAAAGGGCCGTTCGAAATTGTGTATGGACGAGAAATGCGGAAAATTACGCGCGGCTCGTGCAGATTCTCACGCAAATCCCGTTCTTTTGTCGTGTGTGAAGGAGGTAAGAATGGTACACCCTGCAGGACTCAAACCTGCGACCTTCTGATCCGAAGTCAGACGCTCTATTCAACTGAGCTAAGGGTGCACGCTCGGGTTAGATTCTATTTGCTGGACGAGGTGTTTGCAACGTCCGACGTTTTGCCCTGGAGGCTGCGGATGTGGCCGACGAGGAGTTTGATCTCCTCGGACGTGAGCTTGTCCTTGAATGCGGGCATACCTTCGTCCTCGACGCCGTCCATGATGTATTTCGTCAGTTGTTCGTCAGTTTTGCCGGCCATTTTCGCGCTTGTCAGGTCTTCGGCGTTCAGGTTTTTGCCCTGAATGGTCACTCTGCCGCCTTTGCCGGTGTCCTTATGACAGATCATGCAGTGGGCGGCAAATAGCTCTTTCGTCTCGCCGACTGGGTTTGCCGCGACAGACGCTTGAGGTGATGCCGCAGGCGAAGCTGCGTTTACGGGCGTCTTAGCGGCATTTGGCGCCGGAGCGGGCGAGCCGCACGCGAGCGACAATACATAGGCCGCGAAAAGGGTTAGGCAAAGCAGTACAGATCTCATTGATACCTCCAGGCTAAGTAGAACTTTTCACGAGTTTAACGTATCGTCGGAAAAGACCAAAACACCCTATGAGATACATCATCGCCGCCTCATTCGCCATGGTCCTTGCCCTCACTACCGCAGCGATCAGCCAGACGTCGATCAACGTTGCCGGTGTTACTTCGCCAGTTACTATCACGCGAGATAGCAGAGCCATACCGTACATCGATGCGAAAACGGACGCTGACCTCTATTTCGCTCAAGGCTACACGATGGCGAGCGACCGGTTGTGGCAGATGGACATATTGCGGCGCGTCGCCCGCGGTGAGACGGCGGAGCTATTCGGCTCGATGACGCTCGAACAGGACAAGCGTTGGCGGCGCTTCAATTTCTCTAAGATCGCGGACGAAAGCCTGCACCACATCGCGCCAGACATCCGTTCAGCACTCGACAGCTATGCCGCAGGCGTCAACGCCTACATTGCATCGCTTACGCCCGAGACAATGCCGGTCGAGTTCAAGATCCTGCAATATCGCCCACGCGAGTGGCGCCCGGCCGATACGGTCGTTATAGGAAAAGTCCTTTCAGACGCGCTGAGCACGACCTGGCAGCATGATCTGCTGCGGGCGGCGGCTCAAGAGCTCTCATCCGAAAAACTGGCTGACGTGACAAACCAAGTCACGCCATACGATGTAGTGCTCTTCGGCAAAGATCGTCCAACACCGCGAACCGGCGTGTCTCGCCCCGTCGAACCGGTTACGAGATCTATGATTGCAATGGCTCAAGCCGACGCGGAACTCCGCCGGCGTTCGCTTGAGATGGTTGGACTCTATGCCGAGGACCTAGCTGCGAGCAACAATTGGGTCATCTCCGGCAAGCGGACCGCGGACGGGAAGCCGCTGCTGGCAAACGACCCGCACCTTCAGGCTGTTGCTCCCAATCTGTGGTATTTGGTCCACCTCACCTCGCCTACGGTGCGAGTCTCAGGCGTGACGTTGCCGGGCGTTCCTGGCGTCGTGCTAGGGCATAACGAACACATCGCTTGGGGAGCGACGAACGTCGGGCCCGACGTGCAGGACCTTTACGTCGAAACGTTCGACGCACAAGGCAGGTACAAGACATCGTCCGGCTGGGAAGCCGCGGCCGTTCGCAACGAGGCGATCAACCTGCGTTCGAACCTGCTCGATCCAACGACCAGGCCGGTGGAATTTGAGGTTACGGAAACGCGCCACGGGCCGATCATCCTTGAGGAGAACGGAAAACGCTACGCTCTCAAGTGGACGGCGTTCGATCCGCGAAATAACGAGATCGAGGCGTTCTTTCGGGCGAATCGGGCAAAAAATTGGAAAGAGTTTACTAACGGGCTTCGGAGTTACGGCGGTTCTGCTCAGAATTTCGTTTACGCCGACGTGAAAGGCAATATCGGCTGGTATGCGGCGAGCAAGATCCCGATGCGCCGCACCGGCGATGGCGCTTTGCCTTACGATGGCTCGACGAATGACGGCGACTGGCTCGGGATGATCCCATTCGACGAGCTGCCGCATCTTTACAACCCTCCGAGCGGTTTGATCGTGACGGCGAACCAGCGGGTCGTAGGCACCTCATACAAATACACGCAGCTGTCCCGCGACGCCGCGGCTCCGTGGCGGGCGAGGCGAATAGTTGATGCGCTCAGTTCGAATAAGAAGATAACGGCCGATATTGTCCGCGACGTACAGTACGACACGCTTAATATTCCACTCCAAAATCTCGCGAAGGCGATAGTTAGTACGAACGCCGCATCGCCCGAAACGCTTGCTGTGCTTAAGGCATGGGACGGACGTATGACCGTCGAATCGCGCGGCGCACTTCTCGCGAATGACATTCGTGAGTGCGCGGCGAACCGCATCGCGGACGATAACAAACCAGTGCCCGCAAACATCGTTCGCGAACGCATCCTTGATCGAGCAGTGCGTGAGGATCTGAAGCGGTGGCTGCCCGGCGGCGTGTCGAGTTTTGCGGACCTGTTCAGTTCCTGCGATCGCGTGGTGCGGGCGGATCTCGCAAGTATCCTGCGGCTCGGCCCGGACGACAAGAAATGGACGTGGGGCCGCGTGTGGCAGTCGCGTTTCCCGCACCCGCTCGGCCAGGCGCCGCTCGTGGGGATGCAATTCGGGACGCCTTCGGTTCCGATCGACGGCAGCTGGCAGACACCGAATGTCGGTTCAGCCGCGTCGATGCGGCACATTACGAGCCCTGGCAACTGGGACGCAACACGGCTCGTCATCCCGCTCGGGCAGAGCGGCGATCCGAATTCGCCCAATTATAAAGACCAGTTCGAGAAGTGGCGGACAGGGGAGCCGGCGATTTTTCCGTTTACCGCGGTTGCCGTGAAAAAGGCCGAGGTCAAGCGCCTCACGCTCATGTCCAAAAATTAGGTGGCGATCTTATCCAGAAAATCGCCAAGAATGACGGCCGCCGCCTCGCTATCGACGTATTTTGCATCCTCGCCGCGCGACCAGATGCGTTTACGCGCTTCATAGGAGGTCACGCGTTCATCCTGCAGACAAATAGGGATTCCCAGCGAGAGTCCGAGTTTCCGCGCCATATCGCGGGCTTCAGCGGACATGGGGCTTTCGCTGCCGTCAGATTCCAGCGGCAAACCAACGACCACAGCCACGGCATCAAACTCCGCGACCGTTTCTTTGATATTTGAGAGCAGTTTTTTCCAACTGGTACGCGTGGCCGCCGGCAAAGGCCGCGTCGTGACGCGTAACTCGTCGCAAACGGCTAAGCCGCAGCGTTTTGTGCCGGGATCGATCGCGATGATCCGTCCATACTCGGGCAGCGGAAATTCCTCTGTAACGTCGGGCTGATTAGCTGTTTCCTTTTGTTGCACCATTTGCGAGCATTACGAGATAATCTAAAATCTGCCCGGCTCGATAACAAACATCCTGGTGGGAGCGTAATATCCACGGTCAGTAGTATCATACGAGGTTTTTTATGTCATTTCGCGGTAAGTTCTGGGTCCTTGTCATCTCCGGCGTTATTTCGGTGTATGCGGTCGTCGGCGGATTGCCGTTGGTCGGCAACATGCTCACGACGCAGGCGCAGCAATCGGTCAATGACCCGGTCGCGCAGCAGCGCATCCTCGAGTCGGTTCTTAATCACATTAAGAATGACTATGTGGACACGCCGGACATGGAAAAGGTCCGCCTCGGAGCCTTGCGCGGATTGTGCGGCGGGCTCGACCCGTATTCTTCGTTCCTGACCGCCGAGCAGGTCCAGACCTTTCAGAACGGAGCACTGTCGAGCAAGGTCGGCATCGGCGCTGAGTTTTCGCAGATCAGCGGTTATCTTTATGTGATCTCCGCGATCAAAGGCGGCCCGGCTGACAAGGCCGGGATCAAAGCCGGCGACGTTATCGAATACATTGACGGTAAGGCCACGCGAGACATTTCTCTATACGATGCCCGTCTCCTGGTGAATGGGGACGCCGGGAGTTCGGTCAGCCTGCGGGTTCTACGCTCCCGCGAAAAGCCTCAAACCATCAAGGTCACGCGCGCGCCGTACAAGGTCCCTGCGGCTGAATCGCGCATGGAATCCGGAAAGGTCGGCATCGTGAAGGTGTTCAGTCTGGAGGACGGCGAGGCGAACGACATTCGTACGCAGGTGACAAATCTAACGAAGCAAGGTGTGCAAAAGATCGTGCTCGACCTGCGCGGCGTCGCGGCAGGGAAGCTGGCCGAAGGTGTCGCCGTTGCGAATCTTTTCATCAAGGAAGGAGAGCTCGCACGCGTGATCGGCCGCGAGAACAAGGTGATCAACAGCTACTCAGCGGATCCCGCAAAAGCGGTGTTTGACGGCAGTTTGGTCGTCCTTATAGATATCAGCACGGCGGGTGCCGCCGAGGCCGTTGCGTCGGCGATCCTCGAGCGTAAACGCGGAGAGGTGGTCGGCGAAAAGAGCTTTGGAGCCGGAACTGAGCAGAAACTATTTCCGCTAAAAGGCGGAGACGGCTGCTACCTGACAATTGCGAAATGGGCTTCTCCTGCCGGCACACCGTTTCTTGGCGACGACCGCACTAACACAGGCGTCAAGCCGTCTGTCGAGGTCAAACGTCCCGACACGCCCGAGCCCGTCGAGGTCGAGACGATGATCGACGAACAGAATGATCAGGAACCGCAGCCGCAGCCAACCCCGCAGCCTAAGGCCACGCCGAAAGTCGTCGAGGACCTCCAGATGAAAAAGGCGCTCGAACTGCTTCAGGATAAAGCGTTAGGAGCTAAGTCGGGCGATTGATGTCCGACATGTGATGATCTCAGAAGGCCGGGCATCAGAGCCCGGCCTTTTTTAATGTGTTGTCCTCACACGGCATCCTTGCTATCATCACCCATAATGGCGACAAGCGATGTCATGATCAGGCCGCTCGAGGAGAGCGACCTCGGCGAATGGCTGCGGCTCAGGCAGCTACTCTGGGAAGGATCGAGCGAGGACGATCATAAGGAGGAGATGTACGACATCATCGAGCATGCGGATACGCAGTTCGTTGCGGTGGCCGATGCCGGTGGCGGGCGTCTCGTCGGTTTTCTCGAAGCGAGTATTCGAACGCACGTCGAAGACTGCGAAACCGAGAACGTAGGCTATCTCGAGGGCTGGTATGTCGAGGAAGACTTTCGCCATTCAGGCGTCGGTCGCCAATTGGTAGCCTATGCCGAGGAATGGGCCCGCGCACACGGCTCCACCGAGATGGCGTCAGATGCCGAGATCGACAACGAGACCAGCCTCAAAGCGCATCTCAGCCTGGGATACCAAGAGACCTCGCGGCTTGTCCACCTAAGAAAGGTCATTGCGTAGTGATTAGGATCAGGTTCAGCAGTCTTGCCTTATTGGGCACTCTCTTACTCTTAACGGGCATTTCGACATTTGCGCAGTCGCGTGACGTAAACTTTCCAACGCCTCTCCGCACCGGCGAGTTATCGGGAACGATAGCGGCGCGTGATATCGGCGACTCGCGTGCAACCTCATATTTCTACACTTTTGAGGGTGGGCAGGGCGATATATTCATTAACCTCGTTACAAAGAACTTCGCAGGTGATGTCGACGTGTTCACAGCGGACGGGCTGCGTCCGCTGGCTAAGATGGTTGTCTTTGCGAATGCCGATGAGTCCGAGACGGGGCGACTGATCTATTTGCGAAAGCCGGAGAAGCTGATCTTACGTGTCGAAGGCCGTACGCCGAATGACGATCCGGCGACGTTTCGGATCAAGTTTGGCGGCAGCTTTATTGCCTCATCAGACACGGCGGTTGAGAACACGCCGACAATTGCGGGGACGAACCCGAACGAGCCGGGCGTGAAGGTGAATACAGTAGGTACCATCGTCGCAGTCATTCCGAAGCCCGAACCACCAAAGCCCGAACCTATCGCGAAGAAGGCCGACACAGTGGGAAGATCAGGACGGCCGCCCGTAAAGAGTGTCGACCCGCCGGTGAAAAAGGCAGAGACCGCTCCGACGGAAAAGGCTGCAAAGACCGCACCTGCGAAGAAGCCTGGCCCGCCGCCTAAGAAAGTCGAAACTGCGAAAGCTCCACCGCGTGCGAAGGCCGCCCCTGTGAAAAAGGCGGCAACGGCTCAGTCCAAGACAGGGAAGACGGCCAAGCCGACACCGCCCGCTGCGACGGCAAAAACACCGACCGAGCCTGCACCCGATCCGATGGCCAATGTTCGCCTCGTCATCGAATTAAAAGACGGGACGACCCAATGGCTGCCGATGACCGAAGTGCAACGCTTCGGCTTCGATAAAGGCGTTTTGACCGTCGTTGGGAAAGACGGTTCCGTGACGCGCTACCCTATACTCGATGTCGCTAAAGTGACGATGCAGTAGGCCGGTTGACCCAACATTATGCGGTTCATCTCAAAAATAAGGCCGCTCTTGAGCGGCCTTATTTGTTAAGACTTTGCAGAAGGACTACGCGTAGCTGTGCAGCCCCTTCAAGAGGTAACTCACGCCAAGGTAAGTAAATATCACCAATAAGAAGCCGATGACCGCGAAGTACGCCGAGCTGCGTCCTTTCCAGCCGCGTGCGATACGGGTGTGCAGGAACGCAGCATACGTGAGCCATGCGACGAGCGCACCAGTTTCCTTAGAGTCAAAGCCCCACGGGCGGCCCCAGCTTTCGTTGGCCCAAATCGCGCCGGTGATCAGCAACATCGCGAGGCCCGCAAAGGCGAGGCACGCTGTCTTGTACATCAGGCTGTCGAGCGAATCCAGGCTCGGCAGACGTTCGATGATCTTTTCGGTGCGGAAGGAGAAGAAGATAACGAATAGCGTCCCTACCAAGGCCGTGATCAATGCTGCGATCTCGACGGGATTTGTGTTCAGGCTGAGGAACATTTTGTCGCCGCTCATCTGCACGTACTGGCGGGCCATTTGTTCCTGCTGCGTGGCAGTCATCTGCTGCAGCTCTTGGACGCTCAGGTCCTGATTCTCGGCGATCGCCATTCCGGCCACTACATATTGGTGAGGATCAGCCGCAAGCTGCGCCTTGAGGCGAGCGGGAACGTTGTCGTTCGAACGAATGCCGACGACGAGGATCGCAAGTGAAACGATCTGTGCTACCAGGCCTGCTCGAAGCAGCCAGTGGCCGACGGTTTTGGCAGTTGGGTTGTTCTGGTAAACATAAAAAAGGAAGGCTACGATCGCACCGGCCAGCAATAGTCCGGCGACGGCCAACGCTGGTCCCGCCGTCGGTATTTCCAACCGAAATGGAGCCGAGAACGGCTTAGAACCCATCTCGCTCGGAACAAACAGACCCGCACGATAGACCAATTCCGTAAACACCGAGAACTTGCTTATCGTCCCGATCACGGCGATCGCAAATATGCTCGACCAGATCGCCATCGATTCGACCTTGACGCGGTCCTTGAGCAGATAGATCACGGCCACCCCAAAACAAACGAGCGCGACACCGTAGCTCAAGCTCGCTACGCCTACGTGTATCGGACGCCAATAGGAATCGAGGACCGGCGGAAGGTTAATGAACTCGCCGCCGATAAATCTTGCCAAAACAAGGATGAGCGCCGCGAGCGGCAGCGTAAAAGCGCTTAGAACTCTAAAACTGCGGCGTTGTGCAAAGAGGAGCGTCGCGATACCGGCCCCGAATGCGAACGCCAAGCTCAGGTCGTACAGATTGGCAAATGGAATATACCGAAACACCCATGGCGTCGCCATATTGCCGCTCTCGCGCATGATCGCGATCTCGTGCTCGTATGCCGCGTCCCAGCGGACCAGCCAGCTCGAAAAATTAAAGAACACGCCAAGCGCGGCCCCAAAGAAACCGATCTTTTCAGCCATCGCCGACGGCGCGTACAGGTTGGTCAGCTGAAAAAGTGCGGCGAGGATGTATGACGCGAGAGCAAGCATCATCAACGCGCCGTCGGAAATGAACCGGTCGCCCATTCCGATCCGCATCGCGAGCATTGCGAATGAGCCGACGATCACAAGTATCACCGGGAGCAGCGATTTGAACGTTACGCGATTTTCCAGTCTATCGAGTTCCTGCATAATTCCATTGGAGAACGGGCCTAGGCCTGTTCGTCAGGAGCCGCTTGATCTGGGGCTCCGGGTTGAGTGACAGGTTCGGGAGCCTGACCTAGGTTTTCTAGGATCGTCTTGAACTTGTCCGAAAATCCAAAATGATTACGATTCGCCTCTCCTGCGAGTACGACTTCGGCGGTATCGCCATCCTTGTGCTCAATGCGTGCCCACACGCGCTTGTGCGTGAAGAAGAAAACGAAACCGAGAGCACCCATCAGGCCAAAACCGCCGATGTACCACGAGATGAACGAGGCGTTGTACGGATCGTATTTGATCGACAGTATGTGAGCCATCGGCGATTTCTCGTATCCTGTCAGCCGCCACTTGTAGCCGGCCTTTGCCGCACCGACCGGAGCGTTATCGGGCAGTTTCTGATTGAACGCGAATACGCGCATGCGTTCGCCGCCCGGCGGTGTCACGTTCAATATCGCGACCGGGTTGTTATAATCGCCGCTCCGTGTGTCGGGATTGCCGTCACTGCCCATTGTAAAATCGGGCATAAAATCGGTGTATTCGACCACCGTGCCGTCGGCGAGCGTCGTGTTGCCCAGCCGCTGTATCGATACACGCTGCACGTCGCCGCCGTTCTGCGGTGTAAGATCGAGGTCGATAACGCGAGCGTTGCCGACCGGAATGGTCTGCGCCTGAAAGAATCGGTATCCGCGATACGTGACCGGCGCGTTCAGGCTCACGTCGGCGAGGAATTCGCCATAGGCCGGGTCGCTGATCTTCATCTGCGTGCGCCAGTCGAGAGTGTTGTTCACATCGATGCCGCCGCGTTCGTCGATCAGCCGCTGCTGCACGTCGGTGCATTCCATCGTAAAGGGAAGCTTTACGCTAAACTTCTCCTTCTTGTCGAGCTTGAACTCGATCATCTCGATCTGATCGGTCTTTGCACCCGGCACCATCCGCACGTCCGCGTCAAAACCGGTCGTCAGAGCCACGAAATGACCGAGAAAAAGAATAAGCAGGAACACGTGCACGATATACGCGCCCATGCGGTTGCTCCGGCCACTCTCGCCGAATATGTAGGTCGCGTCGGCATCTTGTGTGATCTTCGTCTTGAGACCTGCGGCTTTCAGCTCCTTTTCCACCTTACCGACAGCGTCCTCCGCGGAGCCGCTCATCTCGAACGCCTTGTTTTCTTTGCGAGCGAGCAGCCAGCCTTTGGTCGCTTTGAGCTTTGGCTTTGCAATATAGCTCCAGGCAGAGGGGAAGCGGTCTATCGACGCGAGAATGATATTCAGCGATAGGAACAGGAGGAGAAGGTTGTAATACCAACTGTGATAAATGTCAAAAAAGCCAAGTGTGCCAAAGACCATCCTTTCGGCCGGCGTCAGCGACACATAATAGGCATCGAATCCCTGCACGTTTTGCTGGACGATCAGCATGCCGATCATCGACAGGACGACGAGAATGCACAGAGTTATGACGCCGACACGAACAGAACTGATCGCGTCAAGAGCGCGATTTAGAAGTGGTGCTGTCGGTCGGGCCGCGGGTTGGGGCTTTAGGGTCTCTTCGGACGCGGACATCTTTTGTTATCAGAATAACTTAGCGACGGGCCTTTGTCATTCGCTCCATTATAAGTTTGCCTTACGCCGAAAACCACGGGCTATGATGCGGGTCATACTTTGAATTAAGTTTTCGAGACGTTATTCTGGCTCTTACGGTTTCGGCCATGGATAGTGTGACGGTCAATATTGAGGAAGAAAAAGCGGCGACATTTCGCACGCGTTTGCTCGCCTTTGTCGAATTGACGAAGCCCCGGATCGCGCTGCTGCTCGTTCTCACTTCGGCCGCCGGATTCTACCTCGGCACCACCGGTAATTTTAACTGGCTTCTCTTTACTCACTCGGTGATCGCCATCACGCTGCTGGCGTTCGGTGTTGCCACGCTCAACCAGTTTTGGGAACGTGACCTCGATAAGCTGATGCGGCGCACCGCCGAGCGGCCATTGCCGACCAAGACTGTCGCGCCCGGTGAGGCCTTGATCTTTGGAGTACTGCAATGCGCGCTAGCTGAACTCTACCTGCTCGCTGCGGTTAACGCACTCACGGCCCTCTTGGGGCTTGCCGTGATCGTCGGGTACGTGCTCGTATACACGCCCTTGAAAACGCGCACCAGCATCTCGACGGCCGTCGGTGCGATTCCCGGCGCTCTGCCGCCGCTGATGGGCTGGACGGCCGCGACGGGCGAGATCAGCATGACGGCGTGGGCGCTGTTTGCAATGCAGTTCCTGTGGCAGTTTCCGCACTTTCTCGCCATCGCGTGGATGTACCGTGAGGACTATGCAAAGGCCGGAATACTCATGCTGCCCGTCGTCGAGCCGACGGGTCGCATCACTGCTCGACAGATAATCCTTTACACAATAATGCTCGTACCTGTGAGTCTCGCACCGTTCTTCTTTGGCGTCTCAGGCGTCGTGTTCCTGATAGGAGCGAGCATCATCGGCATGGGCTTCTTGGTGATCAGTATCAGGGCGGCGCTAGCACGGACGAATGAACAAGCCCGCCGGCTGCTGCTCGCGTCGGTGATCTATCTTCCCATCCTGTTCATCCTAATGGTCGCTGACAAACGCTGATGAAGATCGGGACTGCCGACATCATCGAAGAGATCGAAGAGCGCAAACCTCGCCGCTCGTCGCCCTCCGGTGGTTCGAATAAGTCTGGCGGCGACGGCGGAGGCCGCGGGCCCGGCGGACCGGGCGGTGATCGTTCAGAAGGCAGTGACCTGCCCGAACGCTTTATCCCCGGTAAGGGGCGCATTTTTACAGGTTTTTTACTCGTCGTCGTAATAATGACGTTCGGCGGACTTATAGCCGCCTACGTCGTGATCGCGACGAACAAGGTCGCCGAATGGCGCCCGTTCGATCTGCCTATCCAGGTATGGCTCAGCACTGCCATCATCATCGCAAGCAGTGTGACCTATCACATCGGCAAACTCGCCACGACGCGCCACGACCAGCCGCGGGCCAAAAAATGGTTCATAGCGACTACGGTACTGGGCGCGGCATTTATCTCGTCGCAGATCCTCGCGTGGCTCGAGCTCGCCGGCCGCGGCCTGTACATGTCGGGCAATCCCTACGTGGGGTTCTTTTATCTGCTGACGGTCATCCACGCAGTCCATGTCATCGGCGGCATCGCCGCTCTCGGCTCGGTACTCCTGCGTGTGTGGCACCCGACCGCAAATGACGAAGCTATGCTAAAACGTGCCTCTATGGCCCAGGTCATCGGCTGGTACTGGCACGTCGTCGGCGGACTCTGGATAGTGCTCTTTATCCTGCTGGGATTTTGGAAGTAATGGAATTTCTCCATATCTTTCCGCACCTTAATGCATCGCTCAACGCGCTCAGCGGTCTGTTTCTGCTGACCGGGTTCGTGTTTATCTTAAAACGGCGTGTTCACGAACATCGCTTCTGCATGCTCGCGGCGAGTGGCATCTCTGCACTGTTTCTGTTGAGTTACGTTACGCATCACACGCTGCGGACATATTATTTTGGCCTTGGTCCAACGAAGTTCACCGGCGAGGGGCTTGCGCGTCCGATCTATTTCACGATACTTACCTCGCATACCGTCCTGGCGGCGCTCGTCGCCCCATTTGTGATAATGACGCTCCGCCGCGCACTGAAAGGCCGCTTCGACGCCCACAGGAATATAGCGAGGCTCGTATTTCCGGTGTGGCTATACGTTTCGGGCACGGGCGTGGTTGTATATCTGCTCTTGTATCAGATCTATCCGGCCCGATAAACACCACGCAGAGACCGCTAGAACCGGCACAGACTACGCAGAAACAACCCGAATCCGCACCCGCGCATCATACTCTTGAAATAACCGGCGATTACTGCTATTATTTCGATTGTTGAAAATTCGATCACCGAATTCCGACACGTGTCGGGAGCGGGGGACCCATTGATCCCGGTGAAAATCGGGAAACGGGGGCGAATCATCGCAAGATGAAGGGATACTCTTTCGTTCCTAGCCCGGCAGCTAACCTCGTAGGTGTGGCAAAGAAGTTGAGAGATTTCGACGCTTCCCAGGCTGATTTTTCGACATTGAAGCAGACATCCGGTCTTCTCAAAGAGAAAGTTCCGCTCCGCAAGGGCGGAACTTTTGCTTTTGGTAGTATTCTGCGGCTTCTGCTTGCAAACCGGGCGGCTTCGCCGCAGTGCTGTGCGGAAAGGCTGTGCCTTTCCGTTACCGTTTAATTCTCGCTGAGGCTGTGCCTCCGCATCGCGGAGCGGAGGCACAGCCTCTGTGTATTTATGGTCCTCACGGAAGACGAAGCCCTTCCGCACATCACTATGGCGAAGCCGTATATCGAGCAGTTCAGAATTGAGAAAGCTCGTGCTAAATTCTCGATTATGTGTGGACGTGTGACCCAAGCGAAGATCGACGCCTATCGCGACAAGATATATAAGTGGCTCTATCCTGACGACCCGGCTGAGTTCGAACCCCGTTACAACCTTAGGCCAACCGAGCCCGGCTGGATCGTTGCCCGCCGCACCGATGGTGAGATCAAGACGATCGAAGCCCGCTGGTGGTGCCAGCGCGATGGGGCAGGGAAGTTTGAGGCGAAGTACCCCACCTTCAACGCACGCGTCGACACGATGCATGACAAACCAACGTGGTCCACGCTGCTGAAAAAAGGCCAGCGGTGCATTTTTCCCGTCGACAGTTTCTACGAATGGCCCGTGAAGGGCAAAGGCCTGCCGCCCGTCGAGATATTCACAA